>JAIFNF010000073.1 GCA_020047885.1 Gammaproteobacteria bacterium
CGCAATCATCGGTGGGTTTGCGCGCAATCATCGGCCTTTTCCTGCTCACATTGATTGATGCTATCTGGCCCTCGCTGCTCACATTCCTTGCGACTGTGTTTGCAATCATCACCCGGTGCGCGCAAACATCAGTACTTCTGCTCACATTCTTTGCAACGGAGCGGGCAAGAAAACGAAGGTTTTCTTGCCCGCTGTCGAGAACCTCATTAGCGCACTGAAATTCAGCTTTCTTTAGGCAAGAAACCCGGTATAGGATTCAACGTCAGGTTTTGCATTGGTTACACGGGTTTCTTAACCTGTTGGGTAACGGGATACCGTTCCTCTGAACCCCCCGATCAAGAGGCTTACCTCTCATGTTGATTGGCTATGCGCGGGTGTCCACCGACGATCAGCACCTTGACCTCCAACGCGATGCGTTGACCCAGGTGGGGTGCCTCAGGATTTATGAGGATCAGGCCAGCGGTGCGCAAGTCGCGCGCCCGGGTCTGACCTTGGCGTTGGAAGTTTTGCGGGAAGGCGATCTCTTGGTGGTGTGGCGACTGGACCGGCTGGGCCGCTCGCTGAAAGATCTGATTGCGTTGGTTGAAAGCTTGGACACCCGTGGCATTGGTCTCAAAAGCCTGAAGGAAAGCATTGACACCACGTCGAGCGGAGGCAAACTTGTCTTTCACCTGTTCGGCGCGTTGGCTGAATTTGAGCGCGCCCTGATTCGCGAGCGGACCCAGGCAGGGTTATCAGCGGCCCGCGCCCGAGGTCACCGGGGTGGGCGACCGAAGGCGCTGGATGTCGCGCAACGACAATTAGCGGTGCATCTCTACCAAGAACGTCGGCATCGGATTGCCGAAATTTGCCGGCTGTTGGGCATTTCCAAACCGACGCTCTATAGCTACTTGGCTGAGGCTGAAGCTGATGCCCGTGATGCGGCCTAACGCCCTTCCGGTCGAAACACTCTTGACGCTCCGGCAGCAACTGGACGATCTGCCACCCCGGGCACCAGAACGCCAAACCCTGATTGGAGACACGGCGACCTTGTATGGGGTTTCCCCGGCGACGGTCTACCGTGCATTGCGGGATTTCTATAAACCCAAATTGGTCGGACGGGCGGATCGTGGCCAATCGCGTTGACTACCGACTGCGCAAATGGAGCGCTACTGTGAACTCATCGCCGCGCTGAAGGTGCGCACCACCAATCGCCAAGGGCACCATCTGTCCACCGCCCGCGCCCTGGAACTCCTGGAACAGTATGGGGTGGAAACCCCGGAGGGATTGATTCAGGCCCCACCGGGGGTACTCACCCGCGCCACGGTGGACCGGTATTTGCGGCGATGGGGCCTCGATCTTCCCCGGATCACCCGCGCCCCGGTGGCGGTCCGTTTCCAAGCAGAGCACAGCAATGACGGTTGGCA
Source organism: Gammaproteobacteria bacterium (assembly GCA_020047885.1). The sequence continues at coordinate 1,407 of JAIFNF010000073.1, forward strand.
GTTCGATCTGTCACCGTCCGATCTGAAGCGCGTGGCGGCACCCTTGTGGTGTGAACCCGGCCGCGGCCCACCCACCTTGATGTTGTTCAGCGTCGTCGATGACCGCAGTGGGGTGTGCTACCAGGAATACCGGTGCGTCTACGGCGAAGAGGCGGCGGTGGCCCTGCGTTTTCTCTTCAACGCCATGGCACCCAAGGCCGATCCTGACTTTCTGTTCCAGGGCCGACCCCAGTTTCTCTATCTCGATAATGGCCCCATTGCCAAGAGCCGGGTGTTCCAGCGCGTTATGACCCACCTGGGGATCGCCTGGCAAACCCATCGACCGGCGAGTGACGCACAACGCTACGCCACCGCTCGGGCCAAGGGCAAAGTCGAGCGCCCGTTTCGCACGGTGAAGGACGCCCATGAAACCCTCTACCATTTCCACCAGCCGCAGAACGAAGCCGAGGCCAACCTCTGGCTGCACCGCTACCTGTTGAGCTACAACCGCCAACCGCACCGGAGCGAGGCCCACTCCCGACTGGACGATTGGCGACTCCACCTGCCGGCGGAGGGTCTGCGCGCCATGTGCACTTTTGAGCGGTTCAGTACCTTCGCCCGCGAACCGGAACGGCGGCGGGTCGGCGTCGATGCGCGGATCACAGTGAACGGCACCATTTATGAAGTCGCCCCGGAACTGGCGGGCGAAACGGTCGTGCTGTGGTGGGGATTGTTTGATACCGACCTGTCGGTTGAATATGGGGACCAGCGGTTTGAACCTTACGCCCCGGTGGCCGGACCCATCCCACTCCATCGCTACCGGGCGTTCAAGAAAAGCCCGGCTGACGAACGGGCCGATCGGATCGAACACTTGGCGGATCAACTGGGTCTCCCACGTGCGGCGCTAACGGGCGAACCAGAGATCCGTCTGGTCACCGCGCCGAGCGTCGATGACCTGAAAAAGCAACCGTTCCCGCCCGCCCCGGAAGATCGTTATCCGACCGTCATTGCTGCCAAGCTGGCGATTGCCGAGGAATTGGCGTTGCCGCTGGCCCGGCTCCCTGAAGAAGCGCGGGCGTTTATTGATCAGGTACTCCGTGAAACCTTGGTTCGCACGCACGTCCTGCAGCGCATCCGCCACTATTTCCGGACTCAGACCCACCCTCAAGGAGTACCCGACCATGCGGGTTGATGTGATGCACCATTACGGTTTGGTTCACCCCTTAAACCGGGCCGGTTATTATGAAACCGACCATCACCGACGCCTCCTGCAGGACATTCGGGAAGCGCTCCCCGACGGCCGCTTGATCGCCGTATGCGGGGTAGTCGGTGCGGGAAAAACCCTGTTCCTGCGTCGTTTGCAGCAACTCTTGCGTGAAGAAAGTCGGGTGATCGTCTCCCAGTCATTGGCGGTCGAGAAACACAGCATCAAGCTCAGCACCTTAATCACCGCTCTGTTTTGTGACCTCTCGCCGGACAAAGCGGTGCGCATTCCGGCTCAGGGGGAAAGGCGCGAACGCGAGCTGCGCGACTTGGTGAAAAAAAGCAAACGACCGGTGGCCCTGTTCGTTGATGAAGCCCACGATCTGCATCCGCATACCTTGATCGGTCTCAAACGCCTCTTGGAAGTCGTGGAAAGCGGGGGTGGGTGCCTGTCGATCGTCTTGGCCGGTCATCCCAAGCTCAAAAATGACCTCCGCCGCCCGACCCTGGAAGAGATCGGTTACCGCACCGACGTTTTTACCCTTGATGGCATCACCGGCTGCCAGCGCGAGTATCTCCGTTGGTTGCTGTCCACCTGCACCCAAGACAAAATCCCGCCAGAGTCGGTACTGACCGAGGCGGCTCTCGATCTTCTGGCGTCCCGGTTGCGAACCCCCTTACAAATGCAAATGCACTTGGCGCTGGCTTTGGAGGCCGGTTATCAAACTGGCGAAACACCGGTGTCCGCCGAACTGGTCGACGCCGTACTCTCCAAACACCTGGATGACTTGGAACCGACCCTGGCGCGTCACGGTTACCGTCTACGGGATTTGGTCGAGCAGTTTGAGGCGAAGCCTGCCGAGATCAAAGCGTGGTTTGGCCAGCAACTCGAACCGGTGCGGGCCGCTGAATTACGGGACCGGTTGTTAGCCGCCGGGGTGCCGATTTGAGGACGCTCAAGGCCGTCCATGGCGCCTACTCCGTTGCAAAGAATGTGAGCAGAAGTACTGATGTTTGCGCGCACCGGGTGATGATTGCAAACACAGTTGCAAGGAATGTGAGCAGCGAGGGCCAGATAGCATCAATCAATGTGAGCAGGAAAAGGCCGATGATTGCGCGCAAACCCACCGATGATTGCGGGGGTGGGGGTTCCAAAGACATAATCTTCTCCTTTATCAGAAAGTGATCAGTGCAGAAGGGGAGACTTCATCGAAACCGTCGTTGTTGAAGCCGTGGGGGAAGACCCCAGACGGTTCTCAATCTCGGTTTCGTGCGCATCAATGGCTTTCTCCAAATGGGGCAGGAGTGCCTGAAAAGTGCGATCTTGTACGCCGTGTTGTTTCCACTCCTCGATCAGGAGTGAAGCGACAGAATAAGCGCGAATGGGTGTGGTCTTGAGGGGATCATCGGTCATGTGATCGCCAGTCCGGGATAGTGCATTGGCCCTTCAAAATAGGCAGGGAATTGCATATAGCGTTCGAGTGCGCGTTCTTGAGCAATGTCTTCCTGATTATCAGCAAACTCTTCGAGACGGTGTTGAGCGATTTCAGCAACTAACGTCTGAATCTGACTTTCGGACATGAAGTCCGTCAGATCACGACGCAGATACTTTTTGCCCGTATGGAGTGAACCATCCGGGGCATACCAAGTATCATTCTCATTCTCAGTAAGCTTTTTGAGGAGCGTCACTTGATAAATGATGGGGTATTGGTCGTGTATTTCAAAAAGGACTTCAATAGCGAGTTCCATACGAGTACTGAATGTGGAGAGCATTGGGATTCTCCAAAATAAGAGTGGAGGAATAGCCAAAGAGAAAACACGACACAAAGGTCGTGTGATTCGATTTGTCAGTTTTCAGACCCCACAAACGAATCAGAAAAGAGTCTTAAAGAACAGGGATCACCTGTTTTAATATTTATATCTGTATATATAAAATATGAATAAGCAGCATAAAAAAAGCCGTCAGAACTTGCGTTTCAACGACTTTTCTACTTATTCATTACTATCCGAGATGACCCGATTCTCAGATAATGATCAATGAGTACTTACTAATCTATATATCTAAATTACGAAAACGGTCTTTAAATTTCATTACCCATAAAAAAGCCCCCACTCACGATTAAGAGTAGGGGCTATTCATAATTAGGGTTAATTCGGCTGGATGTCAGGATAATCCACCTGGGAGCGTCAGGATCACCACCGAGTCTAACGAGGTTTGCGCCGGGTCGGTTTCACCGGCTTCTCTGGTGGTGGTGGCGGGGGAGCTGGAGCCAGTTGCTGCAACACGGCCCGTAGTAGATCGTTCTCCTTACCGGCTTCTCTTTGCCGATTTCGCCGTTGGCTCTCCTGCACCACCAGTTCATGTAATGAAGCAAACGCCGAGTCCTGCATGGCGGCCAGTCGCGCTTGCAAGTCGGTGGCTTGCTGCACCGTGAGCGGTTCGCTAAGGAGTGGGGGAACGGTGGCGACCGCCGAGGGCGACTCCTTTGTGGGCGCTTTCTTCAATCGCTGCTTCTCCAGCATATCGGTCATCGGGACTCTCCATCAAAAAGCTGTGTCCTCGCGAAAGAGGGGACAGACCCGTGCAGCAACTACCTTTCTTGTTTACGCCACGAAGGGCGCTAAAAAAGCGTAGCACAAGAGACACCATGACTTCGCATCTTGGACAGTCCCCTTGCCGACCATGATGAACGGGTCAGTCCCTCTGAAAGAGACCCTGCCGGACTACCGGCAGATGGAGGTCCTCAACCGTCGCCGGATACGTCGCCCCCCATCGCCTCCCGCCGCCGCTTCAATTCCAGTTCAAGTTCTTTTACCTGTTCCTTTGGCATCCCGGAGTCTATGGCTCGGATGACGATCATGGCATCCCGCCGAAACGGGGAATCTGCACGAGGGGTCGGGGTCATGGGGGGTTTGACCACCTCCGGGGTCACGGGGGCAGGTCGAGGCTTTGCCGCGTGTTTTGGCATCCATATCCCAGTCGCTGGATCAAAGGTTGCGCCGAGCCGGATCATGTTTTTCTCAAAATCCGCCTGAATCTGTTCCGGGGTCTGCTTAGGACCTCGATTAGCGGGCTGGCCGGGTATCCACGATGAGGCCGGGTTAGGTCTTTCGATGGCGTAAGCAGGTCTGCTCCCGCCTTGGGGATTGACGGGCTTAGGGCCGCGCTCGTTGCGAATCCAGTTCTTCCAGGCCGGAGTCCAGTCCACTAACACGAAGCCCTTGCTACGGCGGTCGTCTAGGAACTTCTCCGCACTGGCTTGGATCACCGTAGCGTCAAGCTCAGGGCGCATCCCAGCGCCGATGACGATCCAGTCCTCTGGGACGCATTCCGGCGGGGCGGTCTTCACCGGTCGAGGGGGTACTGGTGTGCGGAGCACGGGTGCAGAGAGAGGGGCCTGCACTTGGGGTTCCACCGGTGCCGATTCGGGCTGCGCTGCTCTCTCTGTTCCTTGGTTTGATGAGTGGGCTGTTCTGGGTGCCGTTTTGGGCAGGGGTGGGGTGCCGTTTTGGGCAGGGGTGGTGATCGAAACGGGCAGGGGTTCCGGGAGCCGAGCGCCCATCGGTTGCAGGGGTTGTTGGAGCAGGTAGTAGTCCACCCGAATACCGGAGTTGATCTCTTTCCTGATCAGCCCCTTTCGCTCCAGCCCGGAGGTGGCCTTGCTGATTCTGGATTCGGATAACTGGGTAATGTGGGATAGCCGCTCCCGTCCCGGCCAGCAATGACCATCAGGGTTGGCGTGGAGCGCCAGAGCGTTGAAGGTGAGGATTTCCGCACGGGTGCAGCCAGCCAAGGACTGAATAGCGGAAAAATTGATGATCGCGAATTGTTCGCGGGAAGTCTGGACCAACATGACAGCCTTTTTCTCCAAATTTGGGCCGCAAGTCGCTTGGAGCAGTGAGATTCAAGATTGTAATTAGCCCACTTCCTGCTAAACTAATTACTAGCGCCTTGATCCCGCTGCTTAACGTGCAGCAAGTTTTAAGCAAACCGCCACCTAGATGGGTGGCGTTTTGTTGTGTGCTAAAAAATCTCTCGGACTTCTCTCCAAAAAAAAGGGTTGTAGCGACGGTCAAGGAACCGGCGCGGCTGGTGCTAATTCTAGCGTACATTTGCCCGAAAATTCGCCTAGTTTTGGGCTACGAGGCGTCATTACGTCTGCGCCCATGATTTTTGCCGGTTCTTGTGGCTCCAAACT
>JAIFNF010000067.1 GCA_020047885.1 Gammaproteobacteria bacterium
GGATAGTCATCACTGTTGCTGCCAAAGACGCCGCTATGCGGGGTGCCCACGGTGGTCAAGGAGGCGACTGGCGCGGAGTAGCCGCTATCCATATCAGCCAGCCCTTGCAGATAGGTGCGCGCCAGAAGACCACCAAAGGAATGCGCGACCAAATGTACGTCCTTACCCGTGGCTCGCTTAATCTGGGACACCGCCACATACAGGTCTACCGCCACATCCGCGAATTGTGCATTGGTGCGCCAACGGAACTCGAAGGGCAGGATTTTGGGTTGACTATCGCTCCCGCCCATCCGAGCTTGTAATTGATCGACCATCTGATTCCAGGTTCCAGAATCTCCGCCCAACCCACTCCAAGGCGTGTAGCCATGCATGAACAGCACGGGCTGGGCGCTGTCGGTCTTTAGCTCCGAAGCGGTGGTCGAAAACTTCGCACACAGAACCGATGCCGTTCGCTCGACCAGCTGCACTTTTCGATAAATTGCCCACCAAGGAATCTCAACCTCTTGTTCCGCCAGCGCCAGCAGCCGACGAGGCCAGCGGTAGAGTCCGGCATAAAAAAAGGTCTGCTGCTCTTGCCAACGACGTGGCGCATAATCTGGACAATACTCATCTGCACTAGCCAACGTCGCATAGGGTTCCGCTTTGGCGACCGATGACGCCGTCGATAGTTCGGTCAACGCGCTGGTGTTCAGGCGCAACACGCTCCCTTCCACCAGCGGCGCAGACAGCGTCAGCGTGATCATCGGATCGCCGTCCGCTGTCGTGCCGGTACTCAAAACCGCATCCGCCCCCACCGGCAGCGCATCCCCGTCGATCTCCACTAAACGCCGTCTCCACCTGCTGCGCCACCACCAGTTCCAGGCTACCGGCCACATCGAACGTCGCCGTCCCAGACGTAACACGCATCTGGAACGGCTTCGACCCGGCCAGCATCCCCTCCGGCGACTGGTAATTGAGCGCTCCGGTATGGGCATCCACCGTCAATCCCGTAGGCCCGGACCGCAACGTAAATTCCAAGGTGCTCTGTTGCCCCTCGGAGAACTCCACCAGCGCCGGGCCGGTCGCCAGCGCCTGTCCCACGAACAGATCGTAGCGATTCCCCTCCTCCGCACCGTCCAACTGCACCGCGCGGATTTCGGCCTGCCCGCTGCTTTCATCATCCACCACCGCCCCATCGAGGTCAGGATTCGCCGCCAGCCACGTTGCCGCCTCGGTCGGCGTAATCGTACCGTCCGCATCCGCCGCGATGAACACGATGAACACCTGGAGCGCCGCCTTGCGGGCCGGATTGCGGTTCTCGTTTTCCACCGAGTTGGCAAAATCGGCCAACACCGTTCCCCGCGAATCGCCCGCATTCAAGCGACCGATCCAGTATGCGAAGCCGAGGGCATCCGGTTCCCGGCCCAGTATATTGTTGTACAACAGGTTGACGAATTGCACATCGGTCAATGACGCCGGATATTTCGCCTGAAACTCGGGAGACGCCACGAAGCTATCAGCAATCGCGCGCATATTCCCTTGGAAACGCCCATCACCCGCCAAGAACGCATTCGTCCAAAAGGCCAGACCGTTCAGATCGCCATAATTGGGCAAGGTGGAATTGGGGATGGGCGTTCGATCAAAGGCCGCGGCATAGAACCAACTGATTGTATAGGCTACTTGAGTATCGAAGGCCGCGAACACGGACTTTGGCGCAATGAGCGTCACCGCCAGCAACAGCGCCGACATCATGAACCGGAAATAGGAACGGAAATGGGAACCGACTGACATAGATGCACCCTCCAGGCTAAAGATAAACTAATTATAGACAGATTTGAGGCGATTTCTCGCAAAAAACTGACCGAATCAGCATCATCTCCCTCCTTTGAAAAAAAGGGGGCGGGGGGAGAAAATCCCCCAGTCATTAATTCCCCCTTTTCCAAAGAGGTAGCCCCTGATGAGCGTGGCTAAATCCGCCTCACTTCACTGCTAATACAGATCAATACAAGCATTAGTCACGATCAAAGCCGATTCCAATGATTCCCTCTGGTCAATCAGAGTTTGGGCGGTTGCCCGCCAAGTTTGGTTACCCGTTTTTAACAGGATTATTTTGGGAGGCTGCCCGTATAAAGTGGACAGATCAACGAAGTCACTATCCTTGGTGACGATGACGAAATCATGCTGGCGGGCATACGCCCAGATATCGACATCTGATGCCTGTTCCAATCCGAGCAAAGCGACCTGTGAAGAACGGGAATAGTGTGGCGCGATGAGTGGCACAATCCGCCGGGATAAATTCTCGTCGAGTAGCAGTCTCACGCTGCTTTGACCCACGTCACCGTTTTTTCCCGATCGGCGGCGAAAGCGAGACAGGCCAAAATATCGGCATGGGTTAATTCAGGGAAATCTTCAATAATTTCTGCTGGCGTCATGCCCGTAGCCAGCCAACCCAGCACATCGTAAACCGTGATTCGCAAACCACGAATACAGGGCTTGCCACCGCGTTTTCCAGAGTCTATAGTAATAATACTTTTATATTTCATTGTTTTACCTTCAAAATTATTAACAAATGGGGAGCCGGATGGATTTCTCCCCCTTTGAAAAAGGGGGGCCGGGGGGGATTTCTCAGCTAAACAATGTACTTAGGTTTGCCGCCGATACCTAACAGTCCTACCGCCACCCCGCCGAGTGCAACCGCAAACCACAACGTCGCAATCCGGCATAACAGAGTGATCGCCACCGCGGTCGCACTGTCCGCCCCGAAGGCGATCAACAACACCCCCATCACCGCTTCGGTTCCCCCCACCCCGCCGGGGAGAAACGACAATGCGCCGGCCAACACGGCAATCGCGTAAATGCCGATGCCAGTAGCCAGGCTGATCCCGATGCCAAGGTTCTCCGCGATGAGGTACAAGGATAACCCTTCCAATCCCCAGGACAGCACACCAAGGCTCATGCCGAACAGAAAATAGCCGGGTCGTAACAGCACGGCTGCCGAGTCGAACAACCGCGCCAGCCGGTCGATGTGATGACCGTAACGATGGCCTTGTCCCAAAACACGCAGTTTATCCGGCAACCAAGCACGGGTGATCAGCCAACCCAGTGGCACGGTCAGCACCCACGCCAGGATCACCAGCCAGGAGTAATCAGGCCGCGCCAGCAGGATCAGCAGCGCCAGCAGACTCATCGCTAACACGTCCAGCAACCGTTCCACAAACAGCGCCGCCAGGCTTTGCGAGTAGGTCACGCCATACTGATGGAGATACAGCGACCGCACCGCTTCACCGGCTTTACCCGGCGTCACGGTCAAGGTAAAGCCCGCGAGATAATAGAGAAAATGCCGCCGCCAGGGTAGAACGTGGCCAAAGGCGGCGATGTAGTATTCCCACCGCCAGAAGCGCAACAGATAGTTCACCAGCGACAGGGCGAAAATCGCCACCAGCACCGGCCAACCCACCCGTCGCAGGGCGGCGAAAACCGCTTCCCGGTCAGCGAACAGGACAAAGCCCAAATACATTAGAGCGGCCAAGCCAATGCTCAAAGTCAGGGCGCGGCGATGGTGAGGGGACATCATTGAAGGCGATCAGTGAGGGGCGGTAATGAGAGGACCGACCAAGGTTCGGTGCGCAATATAGGCCAGCACCCCGCAACCGGCAATGATCGCCGCCATCGGCAACGCCGAATCCCCGCCAATCAATCCAACCAGCAGACTGGACAGGGTGGCGATGCCAAATTGCAAAGCGCCCAGTAGTGCCGAGGCACTGCCTGCCCGCCGACCCTGATGCGCCAGGGCGTTGGCGGTGGCGTTCGGTCCGGTGAAGCCGAGGGTAATGCTGTAGCCGAGCAAGGGAACCAGCAAACCCGGCAACCCGCCCCAGCCACTGACGGCCACCGCCAGCATCGCTAACCCTAACAGGACAGTCGCCCGATTCGCCCGCTGTAAAATCACATCGGTGGAATAGTGCACCAACAGGCGACGATTCATCTGGGAACTGGCGATCAAGCCAAAAGCGTTCAGGCCGAACAACCAACCGAAATTCTGCGCCGACACACCATAGACCTCGATAAATACATGCGGCGAGCCGGTGATGTAGGCGAACATGCCGGCATGGGCAAAGCCACCGGTCAGGACGTAGCCCATAAAATACCGGTCGCGGAACAAATCGCCATACCCCCGCAGCGCAGCGCCAATGCTGGCGCTGGCAATGGTGTCCTTCGGGCGGGTTTCCTGCAGATGACGCCAGACGGCGAACAGGCAGGCCAGGCCAAACAGCGCCAGTCCCATGAAGATCGCCCGCCACCCGGCGAACCAGAGAATCCAGCCCCCGATGAATGGCGCAAGGATCGGTGCCAGTCCCATAATCAGCATCAGCAGTGAAAACACCCGCGCTGAGGTATGGGCATCGCAACAATCACGGACAATGGCGCGAGCGATGACGATGCCCGCGCACCCGCCCAGCGCCTGGAAAAACCGCAGAACGATCAGTGTGGCCAGATTCGGGGCCAGGGCGCAGCCAATGGAGGCCACGATGTAGAGCGCCAATCCGGCATAGAGCGGCGGCTTGCGGCCATAGCGGTCAGCGAGTGGCCCATGGATCGTCTGGCCGAGCGCCAGGCCAATGAAAAAACTCGCTAAGGTGAACTGCGCCGTCGAGGTTTCCGCGCCGAATTCAGCGGCGATGGTGGGTAATCCCGGCAGGTACATGTCGATGGACATCGGCGCGAACGCGATGAGTGCGCCGAGCATCAGCAGCCAGGACAGGGGTGGGTGGGTCAGGGCAGGGAACTCCGAAATAGATAGAAGTTATCGGCGGGACGTCTGCACGGTCGCCAGCGCTGCACTAATCGCTGCCGTTTCCGCTTCATCCAATTGCCGCATCAATTTACCGATGTATTGCAACTGCCGTTTGCGGCCACCCCGTTGGACGATGCTCTGGGCGATCTTCACCGCTGCCAGTAGATCATCCGGTAACGGTATCCGCTTTAATTGCGCGGTCGTGAGCTTCACCAGGTTTTCGCCCAACTCTTGCAGTGCGGTGGCTTCCCGCTTGCGCTGGCTTTTGCTGGGCAGTTCCGGGGCATCAAAGTCATCAGAGGTGTTATCAGGAACTTCGGCAAACCGGGCAGAGTCATGGCCGGACATCGCTAAATCAGGCTCCCGCTGTCCCGGTTCTCGGGCAGTTTAGGTTTGGTTTCCCCGTGCCGTTCCAGGAACGCCTCGACCTCGGGCCACACCTCCCGGATCACGACCAGTTTCTTTAACCCCAGACTGAATGGACGGAAGCCACCTTCAAAATTCAGGGCACCTTGGCGGCGCTGCGCAACCGGGCGTTTTCTTCCTCCAGTTCCCGCAGGCGCTTCAACATCTCCTGCTCATCGACTTTCGCTGGCATGGTTTATCTGCTCCTTAAAATGAAGGTGGTTGAAAAATTTGCATTGACCGGTTGGCCTTGAACGGGTTGCAAGTGATTTAATCGTCCGTCAACGCTGCTGTCAGGCAATCCAGCACCTGCTGGATGAGGGTACTGGGCGCTTTTTCCACAAAACTGGCGCGGCGGATTACCCAGTCCAGCGATTTAATCTGGTGCGCATGGACTGCGCCATCGGTGCGTAATCCAAATCCCATCAGTGGCACCAAAAAACCACTATCACGAGCAAGCGTGGCAGCGCCTCCGGAAATTGGGCAAACCATCGCCAAGCGAAAGCGCTGATTGAAAGTCTGGGATGAGACGACCAGGCAAAAATGTTGACCCTGCATTTCCTTACCGCTGGCCGGGTCAAATTGGAGATGCAGAATATCACCGCGTTCGGGAATCACTGTTCATTTCCTGCTGCCGACATTTCATCCCATCCTTCCACCCGACAGAGTCCAACGGGCGTAGCCGCCAGTAGCTCGGCCAGCCGATGCCGTCCTGGCTTGAGTTTTAACTCGTCACCGTGGATTTCGATGAAAACGGGAGAACCCGCTTCCAAGTGGTTCTGCTCAACATAAGCTTGTGGAATGGTCAGGATCAGTGAGCCACCTGAACGGCGGAGTGCAGCAGTTAGCATGATAAAGACTCTCCAATGCATTTTACTTCAATAAAACTTGCCCTTTTTTCTGCAACGCCCGCCGATGATTTCTGCTACCCGGCTGGCGTTGCGCCAACATGCTTTACTCGACCTTGACCACACCCATCGCCCCGCGCCCGAATTGCCACGGTTTGTACATATCTTCCACAAACACGGCCGGTTGCCGATAGATGCCCGGCGTCACCGCTCGAACCAGATAGGCCAGGGTGAATTTCCGGGCATTACCCGCCTCCACGTCCAGCGCTGCGACAAACCGATCATCGCGGATTTCGGTATGCAGTGTAGTGGTCAATTCCGGTAGCCAGGCAATGTCCGTAGTCGAGGCATTATGCGCCAGCCGGGCGTTTTCAATCTCCAGCCCCGCTGGTAACAAATCCACCACCAGCGCCTGCTGTTCCCCGCTGTCCTGCGCTTCACCGGTGATGACTGCGACCAGCAGATCATTCTGGCGAATCTGGCCGGGATCGACCTCCTGACCGGCGCGGGTATAGTAACGACGGGCAATCGTGAAGCCTTCCTGCGCCGGGGGTTGCGGCGCGACCGGAACGCCGCTGACATCCAGCACCGCCCAGGCCGGTTGCTGACCCTGATTGACCACTGTGAGTTTGCGGGCCAACTGTTCGCTGGTTGGCGTCAGGTAGAACGGATCGGTGGTGATCGTTTGCCCTTCGACCGCCAGCCGCAACGAACCGGTTTGTTTCAGCAACGCATGAGCGGCGAGCAACAACCAGGCTTGTTCTTGGGTGCTGGAGTAACGCCGCTGGTTAAACTCGGTAGCGACTTCTTCAGCCAGTTGCGGCAGCCGCTCCGGCAACACTCCCGATTCGGCCAGTAGCGTCAATAGCGCTGCGCGATCCCGCAACGGCGTCCCATAATCGCGCACCGTGCCGCGTTCCTGCCGGTTCAGGGCCGCCGTGAACGCTTCTTTGGCGCGCTCCAGTTCGCCATACCGGGCGAGAGATGCCCCCAATTGCGCTTGAGCCAGCGCCGATGGCAACTTTTGCAAGTGGTTATCATGCAGATAACGCAGATCGCCGATAGCCGCCTTCTGCTCCCGCGCCAGTACATAAAGCGCATAAGCCCGCCAGCCCAGTTCAGCTTCAGCGAAGTCGTCGGAACTCAGGCGCTCGCGCAGATAGTCGAGTCCCCGCCGCCAGGCGTTGTCCGGGACTAAATACTTTTCCTGCCGGGCACGCACCACGAAGTCCATGGCGTAAGCGGACAGCCAGCCTTCAGTCGAACTTTCCGGACCCCAGAGTCCAAAGCCGCCGCCCGCGTCTTGCATCGTCAAAATACGTTGCAGCGCCTCCTGCACTCTCGTGCGTAATCCGGCTTCCGTCGCATTCTGACCGGCCCAGACCGTGGCGACCTGATTGAAGTACAACAGCGGCAGGGCGCGGCTGGTGGTCTGTTCCAAACAGCCATAGGGATAGCGGTCCAGTTGGGCGAGCAGCTCCGGGACGTTAAAATTAGGCCGACTGGCGACACTGAGCCGAATCTTGCCAGTGCCGGGGATCACATCGACCAGCAGTTGCTCATTGAGCCGCAGCGCCGCCCCCGCATCGAGGCGTTGCGCGGTGCGTTCCGTGCTGACGGTTTGCGCCGGACGCACCCCGATATCGGATTCCCGAATCAGGTTAAACCCATTCGGCCCGTCAATATGCAGACGCACCTGACCCGCACCGGGGTGTAACCCGCGCAGGGTGAAGCGGTGGCTTTCCTGGTTCTGCTGGGCGGAATCCGCAACCTTGAAGGTAAACGCTGCCGGTTCGGTCACTGCGACAGTCCCTGCAGTGCTGAGTCGAATCGCGTAATCACCGGGTGGGGCGTTCAAATTCTGCACGGTCACGGTAACCCGGCTTTCATCTTCCGGAGCCAGGAAACGCGGCAGGTAGACCCGCGCCACCAGTGGATCGCGCACCAGGGGGGCAGCGTCAGCCTTGCCCACCCGGCGACCATCCCAGGCGACCGCCATGAGCCGCAATTGCCCGTTGAAGTCCGGCAAAACCAGCGGAATCTTCGCCTGACCACCGGCGTCCAGCGCGACCGGCCCGGAGAACAGCGCCAGCGTTTTTACCGTGCGAATCGCTGAGGGATCCAGTTGCCGACTTTCCGCATCGCCGCCGACTTTGAGGGAACCCGGACGGCCGCCGGTTTCAATCAGCTTGCCGTACAGATCGAGCAGTTGCATGCCCAGTCGGCGCTTGCCGAGGAAGTAGTCCACCGGGTTCGGGGTGGTGAAATCAGTGAGTTGCAAAATGCCTTCATCCACCGCGGCCACGGTAAGGTAAGTCGGTTGACCGGGATCGAAACCGGTGACCGTGACCGGCAATTCCACGTTCTGGCGCGGTTTCCATTCGGTTGGCGCATTCAGCGCGATATTCAGAGTACGCGGTGCGGGATCCAGTCCCACCCAGGCGACGCCGATGGCCCGACCCGGCCCGCGTGCTGTCACGCTGTCTCCCGGACGGAAAGCGGTGGCCGCCAGGTAAACACCCGGTCCCCATTCAGGGGGAATCGGCAATTCTACCGTCGCCCCTTCTGCGGGAACGCTGACCGTTTTGCTCAGCCAGAGGCGGTCACCCACCACGTTCAGCAACACTTCCCCGGCGAATGGCGCACGCAGGAAAACTTTGGCGGTCGCACCGGACGGATAACGCGGTTGATCCAGGGTGACCTTCATCTGATCCGGGGTATCGCCATCGCCAGGGGTTTCAAACCAGCCGGCAGTGAAGCGCACGCTGGAGCCAATGCCGGTCTGCGGGTCCAGCACATCCAGCCGGTAGCGCCCCCAGTCCAGGCCGCGTTGGGTGACGACTGCCGGTTGTCCCGCAGCGAGGGTCAGGGTCTGGCTGGCGACTGGGGCGGTATCACGGATCACCATTTTGTAGTTCCAGCGGCCTTCATCGTGATACCAGTAATAGTGATAGTCCTCACGCACCAATTTGGCGGTCAAGCCACCGTGCGCCTGCGGCTGACCGGATGAGTCAACGGCGATCACGTCAAACCCGGCCTCCTGCCCGGTCTGAATGCCGCCATCAGCGAAGCGCGGCTTAATGCCAATAGCGAAGGGATGAACGCGGTAGGGTAGATCCAGACTGCGGGTGACCGGACGCCCGCCCGGATCAAACAGCGAGACTCGCAACCGGGCTTGCAGCGGGCGTGTGGTGTCCGGGGTCTCGGTCAAACTGACCTCCGCTTGCGCCTTGCCCATGCCGTCGGTATTCGTCAATGGTGCCGGAAAGCGCTGGGCGGTCCAGGTGTCCTGCACCAGCCCGAAGCGGTAGCCGGGGAAGGTCGGGTAGGGGTTGGGGTCTTCGCGCAGGATGATTTCACCCTCGGCTTTGAGATTCGCTGCGGGTGCGCCGTACAGGAACCGGCCGTTAATGTCCACGGTGACCGATTCGCCCGGCTTCAACACCGGCGTTGCTGAACTCAGTTCCAGCTTCAGGCGCTGCGGCACGAAATCCTCAACCTGGAAATTGACCTCACCGACCGGCTCGCCTTTGGGGTCGGTGTAGGCTTTAACCGTCCAGGCACCAGTGCGGGCGTTCAACGGCAGGGTAATCTGGCTGTGATAGCCGCCCAGCGCTGGATTGGCCGGGCGCAGTTGCAGGGTTTCCACTTCATCCGGGCGGAACACTTTCAGCGTGACCGGTGCGGTTTCGGCCAGGGCGTAACCCCGGCTGTCACGGAGCAGGGTCATCAACTCCACGGTTTCCCCCGGCCGGTAGACGCCGCGTTCAGTGTACAGAAAGGCATCTACAGCACCCGGCGCGGTACGACCATCGACGCCCCGGTCACTGAGATCGAAAGCCGGTTTGGTCAAATCCAGGAAGTTGTAATCGCCCTGACCGAAGGCCATCAGCGCGGCGGGTTCGCGGCCGCCATCCCCGCGCAACAGACCCGGATCGAAACGGACATAACCTTTCGCGTCGGTGACCGCCTTGCCCAGTTCGCCGTTGTTGCGGGCATACAGGCGCAGATCAATGCCGGCCAGCGGTTTAGCTCCGGCCAGCGAGCGGACAAAGACATGCAGGCCATCGTTGCCGCGCAGGGTGAACAGGCCGAGATCGGAAACCACCAGCCATTGGGTGGCCTGGTTCTCCCATTCGTTGTCCGAACTCTGCGTAGTGGGTTGAGCGGCGACGATGTAGACGCCCGGTTGCGGGTCGCGCAGGAGTTCGGTGATCGACAGGGCGGTAGTGACGTCCTGATTGCGTTCGCCGCTGGCCAGGGTCAGCACGCCCTCCCAGACCTGCTCGCCGGAACGCTTGGCAATGGCGCTGAGATCGTAACCATCCAGCAGATTGGTAATCCGCCGATTTTCGATTTCCCGCAGCAGGTTGCGGTCGTTAATCCGCAATATCCGCAGTCGCGCCTCTTGTAGATTTACACTGGTCAATGGCAACTGTTGAGTGCCGGTTTTCGGCAACACATAGGTTGCGCCCCGGAATCCCAGAGTGGGTTTGCGATCGTCTACCTTAGCGGTGAATTCCTGAGCCGCCTGGGTTTTTTCGCCACTGGCCGAAGGAATGCCGGCGCGCGCCTTGATGACGTAGCTTTGGCCGTGGCGGCCGCCTTCCACGCAGAGCTGCCGCTCTTCGGCAGTGACGACCGCTTGAAAAGTTGGTTCGATGACCAAATAGTCTTCATAGTGAAGCTGCCGACCCTTGGCCAAGTCATCAGAAAAGTTGAGGCAGATTTTGGGCGCGGCGTTGTCTGATTCGACTTCAACGCCCTTGATCTGGAAGGCATTGGCGTCCACCAGTTCCTGATAGCGCTTGGCGACGCCGGCGTTGTCTTCGAGGTCGAGGGCCTCACGCCAGGCCGCAATGGCGTTTTTCGCTGCCCGCTCCCGGTCGTACAGTTCACCGAGCCGGAACAACGCCCGGGCGCGATCAGCCGGTGCGACAGCCGCTTGCAAGGCATTCCAGGCGGCCTGCTGGGTGCGTTCGCGGGAGCGTTGCCGGGTAGCGTAATCGAGTTCTTGTTGTTCGGCCTGTGCCTGCCAGGTCTGGCTTAGCGCCAGCCACACCGCAGTTTGCCCGGCACCGGCGGCAATGGCGGTTTCATAAGCCGTAATCGTCTCCGGCCAGGTTCCCCGCCGGGCCAGTTTCTCAGCCTGTTGCAACAATATTGCTGATGTTTGGCCCGATGGTTGGCGACCATCGCGGATGAGTTGCTGATACTGAGCAGCAGCGGTAGCTAGCGACCCATCGTCGACAGCGTGAGTACTGAGGGGTAATAGGAGGGTCAGCAGGATGAACAGGAACACGGGACTGCCCAGATAACGCATGGCGGACTCCTTCGGTTAGGCGGCGAGCCGGGCGCGGGTTGGCTCGCAACTTGGATGCTATGATCAAAGGCGATGATGAATTATCATTAAAGGTGAAAAATACACCAACTCTACATAACAGTATAAATATATCAGTTAGCGCCGTGATCGACTCGGAGGGTTATCGACTTAACGTGGGCATCATCCTGTGTAACACAGAAGGGCGCCTGTTCTGGGCAAGACGAATCGGCCAGCATTCCTGGCAGTTTCCCCAGGGCGGCATCCGGCGGGATGAATCGCCAGAGCAGGCCATGTTCCGCGAATTGGCCGAAGAGGTCGGCTTGCGCCCGGAACATGTCCAGGTGATCGGCTCCACCCGGGGCTGGTTGCGCTATCGCCTGCCTAAACGTCTGGTTCGAGAAGGGTGTTCACAGGCGTGTATTGGCCAGAAGCAAATCTGGTTTCTCCTACAAATGCGGTGCAGCGAAGAAGCGGTGCAACTGGATCTGTCGGATCGCCCGGAATTCGACCATTGGCAATGGGTCGATTACTGGTATCCCTTGCGGGCGGTGGTGCCGTTTAAACGGCATGTTTACTGGCGGGCGCTGCACGAACTGGCGCCCCTACTGTTAGGAACGTCGCGGCAGACCGGCCGGCGCGAAGATCACTTCGTTCGGTCACGGTCAGTAGAAACGGCCGGCACGAATGCCGTGGTTCAGCATGTCACGGTTCTGCAGATGCAGCGGGTCGAGAATAGCCAAAATCCGGTGATTACCCGGATGGTCGTAGCGACGCGGCGCTTGAGTACGCTGGAGGCTTCGAATGCGGTACCTGCGGTGCCGAAAGCCCCCGCCGCCCTGGAGGAAAGCCGGGAGGCACGCCCAGCGCATACCGCAGCGGCCAGCCGATCACGCTGGTCCCCACGTTAATCCTCCTGTTTCGCCGTCTTTTTTTTGCCTTGAGGGCGCTTCCATGCTGGATACTTTGCGGCGCATCGTCCAAGACATTAACGCCACCCGCGATCTCAATGAGGCGCTGAACCTCATTGTCACCGAAGTGAAGGCGGCGATTCATACCGATGTCTGCTCGGTGTATATGACTGATGCGACCCGTGGTCAGCATGTGCTGAT
Organism: Gammaproteobacteria bacterium; assembly: GCA_020047885.1. The sequence continues at coordinate 12,460 of JAIFNF010000067.1, forward strand.
GGCCACCGATGGTCTGCGTCCCGGCGCGGTAGGCAAGGTGCGCCTGAAGATCGGCCAGGGCTTGATCGGAATGGTGGCTGGCCGCTCCGAACCGGTTAACCTCGATAACGCCCCGGCTCATCCGGCCTTCCGCTACATTGCTGCGACCGGTGAAGCGCCCTTCCATGGGTTTATCGGTGTCCCGATCATCCGGCGGCGCAAGGTGCTGGGGGTGCTGGCGGCGCAGCAGCGCGAGCAGCGCAAGTACACGGCGGATGAAGAATCGTTCCTGGTGACGCTGGCGGCGCAACTGGCCGGTTGCATCACCCAAGCGGAGATTCGGCAGGCGCTGGATCGACTGGGCGATGATGCGCTGTCCGGCACCCTGTTCCTGGAAGGCGTCTCCAGCGCCCGGGGCGTGGCGATTGGTGAGGCCGTCGTGGTCTTTCCCGCGACCGCGCTGGCGCAGGCTCCCGATAAAGATATTGACAATCCCGAGGCTGAGGCGGCGCGGTTTCGGCAAGCGGTTTCGGCGGAGCTGGCGGAATTGCAACGGCTCAGTGAGCGGATGCGGCTGTTGCTGTCGGCGGGCGACCGGGCGCTGTTTGACGCCTACGCCATGTTGCTCAGCAGCGATAGTCTGGTCAACGGCACGCTGGAGCGCATTCATGCCGGCAATTGGGCGCCGGGGGCGTTGCGGGCGACGGTGATGGAATACGCCAATATTTTCGCGGAAATGGACGACCCGTATCTGCGCGAGCGTGCTGCTGACATCGTGGATCTCGGTCAGCGCCTGCTGGATCGGTTGCAGGAGGAGCAAACCGCCAGTCGCCATTATCCGGACAACACCATTTTGATGGGCGATGACATCAGCGTCTCGCAGTTGCTGGATGTGCCGCCCGAGAAAATCAAGGGTCTGGTGTCCGTCCACGGCACCAGTACCTCGCATGTCGCCCTGCTGGCGCGGGGTTTGGGGATTCCGGCGGTATTCGGGGTCAGCAATCTGCCGCCGGGCCGGTTGAATGGCCGTGAAGTGGCTGTGGATGGCTATACGGTGCGAGTCTGTGTGCAGCCCAATCCGGCGCTGCGTCAGGAATATTTAAAGCTGATTCACGAAGAGGCCGAACTGTCGCGCGGTCTCCAGCATTTGCGTGATCTGCCGGCGGAAACTCTGGATGGTCATCAGTTGGCGCTGTACGCCAATTCCGGCCTGTTCGCGGATATCGCCGCTGCTCGAAACAGCGGGGTGCAGGGCGTCGGATTGTACCGGTCCGAGATGCATTTTTTCCTGCGCGACCGGTTTCCCGGCGAGGAAGAGCAGACCACAATTTACACCCGGATTCTGCGGATCATGGACCCCTATCCGGTGGTGTTGCGGACGCTGGATGTCGGCGGCGACAAGTCGTTGCCCTATTTTCCCATCAGCGAGCAGAACCCGTTTCTGGGCTGGCGCGGCATCCGCATTAGCCTGGATCAGCCGGATTTGTTCAAAACCCAGGTGCGGGCGATGCTGCGGGCCGGGATCGCTTATCCGAATCTGTCGATCCTGTTGCCGATGATTAGCACGGTCAGCGAATTGAGCGAGGCGTTGGGTCTGATGCGCAGCGCTGAGGCTGAATTGCGCGAGGAGGGTGTTCCGGTGCAAATGCCTCGCGTGGGCATTATGGTTGAAGTGCCATCCGCGGTCTGGAAGATCGACAGGCTCATCGGTATGGTCGATTTCGCTTCGATCGGCAGCAATGACCTGACCCAGTATTTGTTGGCGGTGGATCGGAATAATGACCGGGTGGCGAAGTTGTACGACTCACTGCATCCGGTGGTGCTGGCGGCGATTCAGCATGTGATTACCCAGGTGCAGGCGGCGGGGCGGCCGGTCAGTGTTTGCGGTGAAATGGCCGGTGATCCGGCCGCCGCCTTGCTGCTGTTGGCGATGGGCATCGACAGCCTGAGCATGAATCTGGGCAGTCTGCTCAAGGTAAAATGGATGATTCGCAGCGTCCGCCGTGATGAAGCACAAGCGCTGCTGGCGGAAGTGATGGATCTGGATACCGCGACCGCTGTCCGGGAACGCGCCAATATCTTTCTTAACCAGCACGGATTGAGCGGGTTGCTGCGGGTGGGGCAGTGACCTACTACCTTTTTAAAGGTTAATGACGGAAACCCGATGATCGGGCAGCGGGCGTGGCGGTAGAGAGTGTAGATCCGGTCTACAAATGTGGATTGACGCCATGGCCAGCCGGGCGTTAGCATCACCCCGCAAACAATATGGGTTTCCCACGGACATTGAGTCCGCTGGGAGGGAATCTGGTGAAGCGGTGATAGCGCCGCTGATTCCAGAGCTGCCCCCGCAACTGTAAACAGCGAGTCGCGCCCCCCGCGAGCCACTGGCCGATCCGGCTGGGAAGGCTGGGTCAGCGACGAAGACCTGTAAGCCAGGAGACCTGCCGATGTTGTTCATCCACGTATTTCCGGGCGGGGTGCTCCGGGGTTGCGGACGGTCTCCTGCCAAGTGTGCGCTGCCGGCCAGTTCCGGTAGCCCTTCTTTAAGAAGCCTCCTCCCCTTGAACCCGCTGCTCCAACACCAGGGGAGATTCTTTTGCCATGCATATTACCGAAGGCTTTTTGCCGCCGCTACATGCTGCGGCATGGACCGCTGTCGCCTTGCCCTTTGTTATCGTCAGCGCCTGGCGGGTGAATCGCCTGATGCAGGATCAGCCGCAAACCAAGTTGCTGCTGGCGGCGGCGGGCGCGTTTGCCTTCCTGATCTCGGCGCTCAAGCTGCCCTCGGTGACCGGAAGCTGTTCTCATGCGACGGGTACCGGGTTGGGGGCGATCCTGTTTGGTCCGGCGGTGATGGCGTTACTGGGGACACTGGTGTTGCTGTTTCAGGCGCTGCTGCTGGCGCATGGCGGTATCACGACGCTGGGCGCGAATGTCTTTTCCATGGCGATTGTGGGTCCCTGGGTGGCGTATACGGTGTTGCGCAGTACCCAGGGGCTGGGGGCGTCGCTGGCCGTAAGCGTGTTTCTGGCCGCGATGTTGGGCGATGCAGCGACGTATTTGACTACAGCCGGACAACTCGCTCTGGCGTTTCCCGATCCGGTGAGCGGGATTACCGGATCCTTCCTCAAATTCGCTGGCGTATTCGCCCCGACCCAGTTGCCGTTGGCCGTCGTGGAAGGGCTGTTGACCGTAGTCATTGTCAACTTTCTGCGCGAATACAGCGGTGAAGAATTGCAAAGTCTCCAGTTCCTACGGCCAGCGCTGGCCACGGAGACCCGGACATGAAAGCGCAGAATATCGGGCTGTTGTTATTGGCTATCGTGCTGATTGTTGGTTCAGTATGGATCGGCAGTCGTCAGGAGGGCGCTGAATTTGCGGGAACCGATGGGCAGGCGATGGTCATGGTCGCTGCGCTGCATCCGGACTATCAACCGTGGTTTGACTTCGTTTGGGAACCCCCGCCGGAAATCGCCAGTGGCCTGTTTGCGCTGCAGGCGGCGCTGGGCGCGGGAATTCTGGGCTATTACCTCGGCTTCCGGCGCGGACGGGCGCACAGTCGGCGGAATCGTGCTGATGCGGGCGATTGATCATCATGCCTGGACGAATCGCTGGCGCGACCGGCATCCCTTGGAAAAGCTGTTGCCTGCCTTGACGCTTCTGTTATTGACCTTGTTCCTGCCGCCACTGACCACCGGGCCGCTGGTGTTCATCAGCATGGCGCTGGCGACGGTGTGGGCCGCGGGCGTACCGGTGCGGGCGTTCGGCAGCGTCATGGCGGTTCCCGCCGCTTTTCTGCTGGCCGGTGCGCCGTTTCTGGCGATTTCCGTGAGTTTTGCCGACGGATTCAGTGTGCAGCTTGCCCCGACTGGCGCGTGGCTGGTGCTGGAAACCACAGTACGGGCGCTGGCGGCGGTGAGTTGTCTGGCCTTTTTGACCCTGACCACGCCGCTGACCGATTGGGCACCGTTGCTGCGGCGACTGGGAACGCCGGCCAGTGTGGTGGAGTTGATGTTGTTGATGTACCGACTGATTTTTGTGTTCGCCGAGCGGGCGTTGACCGGGCAGCAGGCACAAGCGGCGCGACTGGGTTATGCGCGCTTTGATCGGAGTCTGCATTCGACTGGCCTGCTGGCAGGTAATTTGTTCCAGCGGGCGCTGGATCGGGCGCGGCGGTTGGATCGGGGCTTGGCAGCGCGGGGTTACACGGGTGAATTGCGGGTGTTGACCCCGGAGCGGCCGCTGTCATGGCCACATCTGGCGATGGCGATGACGCTGGTCGGGGGAATCGGCCTGCTGGGCGGGTTGCTGGCGCGTGGATGGCCATGACCGCACCGCTGTTGGCGGTGCACGGGCTGGAGTATCGCTATCCGGGCGGTGTTGTCGCGCTGCACGATCTGCATTTGCAGATCCGCACGGGGCAGAAACTGGCCATTCTCGGCGCAAACGGCTCCGGCAAGACCACGCTGCTGCTGCATTTGAATGGCACGTTCCGCCCGACGCACGGTGAAATCCGGATTGACGGTCAGCCTGCGGGCTATGGTCGTCAGGCGCTGAACGACTGGCGGCGGCGGGTCGGGCTGGTGTTGCAAGAGCCGGATGATCAGTTGTTCGCCGCAACAGTGGAACAGGACATTTCATTTGGCCCGTTGAATCTGGGTCTGTCGGCAGCGGAGACCCGCGAGCGGGTGCGCGAGGCATTGGAAGCGTTGCGGATAGCCCCGCTGGCGCAACGGGCGACGCATACCCTCAGTTTCGGCCAGAAGAAACGGGCGGCCATTGCCGGGATAGTAGCGATGCGTCCGGAGGTGCTGGTGCTGGATGAACCGACCGCCGGTCTTGATCCCCATGGAGTAACGCATTTACTCGGCGTCCTGCGGCAATTACACGAAGCCGGTGCTACGCTGGTCTTTTCCACTCATGATGTGGAACTGGCCTACACCTGGGCGGATGAAGTGGCAGTTTTCCACGAAGGCACGGTGCGGATTCAGGGCGAAACGACCGCCGTGCTGGGCAATCGGGAACTGTTGCATCAGGCGCGTTTGCGACCGCCGTTGCTGCTGGACGTAGCGCAGGCGCTCGGGGTTGACGGCGAAGCGCTCCCCCGAACCCGAGAGGCACTGTTGGAACTCACTACGCGCTGCGCATTACTCGCTACTCGCTAATCCCTGATAATTCGGCGCATAGTCCGCCGCCAGCCGGATTGCTTCCACCATGCTCAGGGGATTGGCCTGGCCAGAACCGGCCAGATTGAAAGCGGTGCCGTGATCGACCGAGGTGCGGATGAAAGGCAGGCCGATGGTGACCGCGATGGTGCGGTAGAAATCCACCATTTTGGTCGCGATGTGTCCCTGGTCGTGGTACAGCGACAGCACGGCGTCAAAGGCACCTTCCCGCGCCAGATGGAAGACGGAATCGGCGGCGATGGGGCCGACGACATCGAGACCCAGCGCACGGGCGTCAGCGATGGCCGGTTCCAGTTCCTGGGTTTCCTGATGGCCGAACAGACCGTGTTCGCCGCAATGGGGATTGAGTCCGGCGACCGCCAGTCGTGTGCGGGATATGCCCAATGCCTTGAGCGCCCAGGCGCACCGCTGGAGATAGTCGAGAACCCGCTTGCGCGTGACCAGTTTAATCGCCCCCGCCAGGGGAACGTGTCGGCTGAGGAAGAAGACTTTCAGGTTAAACACCTGGAACAGGGTCAGTGGATCGGCGATGCCGGTCAGGCGGCCCAGCAGTTCGGTATGCCCGATATCGCGGATACCGGCGGCTTTGAGCGCTTCCTTGTTGATCGGCGTGGTGGCCAGTGCGTCGATACCGCCCGCCTGGCATAGTTCTACGGCCTTGACGATAAACTCATAGGCCGCCCGACCGGCTTGCGCCTGTGCCTGACCGAAAGGTGCCCAGCGGGCGTCGATGTTGGCCAAATCCACCAGATCGATGCCGCCGTGCTGGTAAACCCCGTCAGCCGGATCCGTCACGATGTGAATGTCCAGGTGAGTCAGCCCGGTAATCCGTAACGCCCGCCGCAGGGCGCTGGCCTCGCCGATGACCAGCGGGCGGGCGGTTTCATAAATCGCCGGTTGCGCCAGCGCCATGGCGACAATTTCCGGCCCAACGCCAGCAATATCGCCTAAGGGAATACCAATAAGACTACGGTGTGTTGCCGTTTTGCGAGTGACCATCTTCCTGCTCTGACGTGGTTGGGCATGACCTTTCGTAGCATAAACCGCAATCCGTTGCATCAACCATGACATTTTAGGACACGGCTCATTTCCTGCTTCACTGAGGCCGGTTTCACCGGGGTGTTGCGACGGCTCGACTGAG
>JAIFNF010000154.1 GCA_020047885.1 Gammaproteobacteria bacterium
CCGGAGACATGTTATTGCGATGGTGTTTCAATGCACTGGTGTCGCGATTGTCCGCCGCCAACGCCAAGCCGATCATCAGGTCTTGGGCGCGATTGGCGCGATAGCTGGTCACTGCCCATTCCGCACGTTCGGCTTCATCGAGAATTAATACCAGACCGGGGACATCGAGTTTCCGTAGTTGATGCGCCAGCCAGTTTAATTTGGCAACGGCCTGGCTGGTTGCGCTCATCTCTTGATGAATACCGTCACTGATGGTGTATGCCGGGATGAATGTCGAACCGATTTTCCCCCAGAACTTGGGAATAGCCTTGCGCAGTGCGTCAAAGCGTTCGATGAATCTGGCCCGTCCTGGGTATCGATCGTGAATCGCCCACAATAGCTGCTTTTCCCGTTCATACGCCCGCCGCAGCAGGGCATCGTCCGGCATGAATACTAACGCCCGCAGCACCATGGCCAAGTCCGCGGGACCTTTGAAGGTACGGTCATCTACCGTGAACGTTAGGGATCGTTCAATAGCGCTGACGATAGCGCGGGGATGTTCCGCCCGGCCATGGGAGGCCCCCATTTCCAGACGGGCTACTGCAAAGTTCTGCTGTTCAAGGGTTCCAGCCAGTAGCTCACTTAAATGCGATTTGCCAGTCCCATAACCGCCAGATAAAGCCTGAACGGAACCTGATGCTTTTTGTTGAATGTGATTGCAAAGGCGTTCCAAGCGATCTTCCTGGCCACAAGTCATCCGCTGTACCACGAAGCGATTAACGACGCCAGCCCGTAATGCCTCTAACGCGGCGCGGGATTCCAAGACCACATTTTTGTTATTAGCCCTGAAGTTATTAACAGTAGCGAGTGCTTCTTCATAAGTTCCTAACTTTGATTCAGCGCTTTCTTCATCCGACAAGGATTGATTGTCATCCACATCATGCCCTTCCTGTTAATCAACGTTAAATGCTATTTTCTTGATCTCATAATCCGTGATCTTCGGAGTTGTTTTCCACTCATACAGGATCCGCAAGTAGGTTTTGACAAATAATCGCCGGAAATTCACTTCGAGGGTTTCTTCGATAACCACACTGGCAACCCGCTGCGCGGGTAGGCGATGGCAAATAACTCGGAAAGAGACTTGGCGACCTTCTGACAGAATTGTTGCTTGTCTTTATCTGTGGGATAACGATCATCCAGTACAATGCGCGGGGCGGGTGGGAAGTTGGGGAATCCGGTACCCTGAACCCGTTGTTCCAAAGCCATGTTATTGGCGCTTAAGTTGTTGCGAAATTCCGCCCAACTGGGAATAGAGTACAAGAACATGACGCCCGGCCAGTCCGTGCCTTTTAACGTCTCGTTGATCAGTTGCACCAAGTTATTGGAGGCCATCGCGCGCTCCTTGGCGCTGGTGGACAAGGAGCGATCGCCTTCGTCCATGACCAGTAACAGACCGGGGTAGCCGATTTGTCGTAACCAGATCGCCAGACAGCGCATCGCCAGTGCGCCGCTCCTGACATCGATGGCTTCAAGAATGCCGCGTTTTCTGAGGACGGGCGCAATTTTCCCGGAATGCAAGTAGACCATGATCTCATCGAAGGTGGTCTGGTCGTCGCTGGCGGCAGCGTGGGCGGCGTTGTCAATCGCAATGCGGAAACTGGGCAGGGGCAGATCACCGAGTTGCATCAGTTGTTGCTGGGCATATTCTGAAGCATCAAGGTCTAAATTGGGGGGAGGCGTCACCCATAAGCGAATCAGGCCCGCGATGCCATCAGTGGACACGCCACCGCTCGGCAGGGGAACTACTAATGTTTCTGCAATGCGCTGATAGATGAGGTCAAAGCGCGTCAGGGGACAGGAATCCTTGCTAAGTTCAATAAAGGCGCTGGCAAAGCCGTGTCGGTGCGCCAGTCGCTCAATGACCCGGAGGTAATGGGTTTTACCACCGCCATAGTACCCTTCAACCAGTTTAAAGGTGCCTTGATCGGTTTCCCGGAGCAGACCTTGTGCGCCAAAATATTCATCAGTAAAAACGGCCAGATCCCGTTCCAGTCCCACAGAAATCAGGTCAGTCAATTGAGCGGATGGCGGCGTACCTTTGGAAAGGCTTTCGATAGCTTCCCGGGCTTGGGCACGTTTAATTTCCATGGTTCATTCTCCAGTGGCGTCCAGGGCAATTTCAACAACGGGGGTATGGTGCTGTTCAATCTGGCAAGGATCATCCATGCCGGGTACGGAGATAAAGCGGGAATGATCCTTGGTGACCACGTGGATCGCGCCACGAAAAGCTAATTTAGGAAATCCTTTGATTCCTTCTGCAGCACGGCGATGAATCCGGGCCAGCAGGTAGCTGAACTCGGCTCTGGAGAGTGGCTGTACTGAATTGGCAGTCGCCGAGTTGAGTTGTTTACGGAGTCCTTTGCCGTAGGTGCATAGCAACATCAAGAGATTGGGGGAAACATAACGGTTTTCCGTACTGGAGAGCCGTAGCCAGTCGTAAGCGGCCACCAGATTTTTGACATGCAGTTCGTCTTTATCGAGAACGTCCTTAATGCGGTTGATCTTGGCTAAAGCTGCTGTGGCCAAACTGGCGGCGTTCTGCGTGGATAGCGTTTCGATGACTACACCATCCATAATCGACAGTTCCCAGGTTCCGGGAGTGCGTTCATGGAAGGTGACTGCGCCAAATGAGATATAGGGAGGGCGAAATTCAAAGCCACAACTGTTCTTTTGTGCGGCTTCTTTAAGACCTGCCCCCAGGGATTGGCGGATTTTTGGCGCTTCCTGCTCCGCTTTGGCGATCCATTGATCTGCGGTTTCATTGGGCAAGTCGAGCGTTTTTTGCATATGCTTGACCACCTCAGTGAATTCCTTGAGATTCCCTTGCGCCCGCAAGGCGGACAGACACTCGGCTAAAGCATCGACGCGAGCTACTACACTGGCTTTTGTTTCACTCATCTTTGTCGTTCTCGGTTTAGGTTTTTTTAGCCATTATTTTTAGCGGTTCCGTCGCTCAACCCCCGTAACACTCCCGCCTCGATCAACGCGGTGAAGTGCCTTTCCAGTTGCTCTGCCACCGCCGGGACGCGCAATAACACCCCGACTTCGATATTGCGTTCCTGCGCCGCTTCGGTGAAGTTGGCCGAGGATATGAACGCAACCTGGCGATCGACGACGACGCACTTGGCGTGCAGGCTGGCGCGTTTCCCGGCGTCGAGCGCCAATGAACGCGGGTCGTAGTACACCGCTGGCCACCGGGAACCCGGCCATTCCTGCGTTTTGAACCGCTCGGCAAAGCGCTGCAACAGTTCCTCGGCGGGCAGGGTGTTTTGCCACGGGCGTTGCACGTCCAGACACAGCCGCACGTCCAGAGTGGGGTGCCGCTCCATCCGTTTCGCTAGGGCGCGAAACACCTGCCGACCTTGATGTACGGCATAGCCCACGACCAGCACACTGTGCCGGGCCTGCGCGAATAACTCGCGCACCACGACCGCCGTATCGCGCAACGCCACGCCGGGCGCTTCCGGGCCGGTGACGACTAAATCCAGCGCCTCGGTGAGTACCGGCCGGGCAGCGCGGTCTTCAGCCAGCGTCGCCAGCAACCGCATGAGGTGCGCGGTCTGAAAGCCTTCGCCGGCCAGGCGTTGCCCCTCGATAGCGACCGCTTCAGCGACATCCGCCGCCAGATAACGCAGCAAGCTCACTGCGCTCAAGGGCATGGCGAGTCGTCCGGCCTGCAATGCGCTACTGAGTTGCCGCAGATCGGTCTCGGTCCTGGAAAAAGGCGGCAGCGCTATTATCGACGGTGGGAATGACCAGGGTGCGGTCGAGAAAATCGTTGAACTGTTCGCAGGAAGTTTCCGCAATCAGCAAGCAACCGTGACAGGCTGCGCCGTGCAAAAAGCGCTGTTCGTGCGGATCGTCGGGGGCGTGTTGAGCGCAAACCGGGTCATTACTGCATAACCGGCCCCAGTCCAGGGCGGCAGCTAGATGGTGGTGAATCCGCTGCCCGGTTTTCACCAGTCCGCCCAAGGTGCCTTCCGCATCGGGGCTGGCGGTATAGAGCAGAATCCCGTAACCGAGATCACTGGCGTAAACCCGCTCCCGCAGCGCACTGGCCGGATAGCCGCAGTCCAGGGCAATCACGGTCAGCAGCAGGTGCGAGAGGGTATGCAGCAGCAGGTAATCCGCGCCGGGAAAGATGCGCTCGCTTTTCGGATGTTCGGCCAGCCAGCATTTAAATCCCTGTTCCAGTTGGTGATGACGCTGAATGACGGCGGGCTGGTGCAGCCAGTGTTGGATCGCTTCGCGCCGAAAGCCAATGAAAATCCCCTCGCCCCGGTTGTCCACCGCCGGCAACCAATGGGTATCCAAACCGAGCGCGGCCCGCTCGACGCCAATATCAAGTTCGCCATCCGTGTCCAGGGCCACCGCTTCAAAGCGGGTGAAGCCCACCTGGGCGACGACTTCCCGCAGGCGATGAACGAGCAGAACCCGCTCGATGGCCTGCATCCCCGCTTGATTCCAGACCGGACGCGGCAAGGCGCGGGCGTAAAACACACTATCGGGATGATCGCGGCCAATCGGGTCTTGATCGGCGGTCAAAACGTCCAGTTCGGCGTCTTTGATGGTGGCAACGGAACGGTCGCTCGTGGCGCTGCTGGCGGCGCGGCGGGCGCGGATCACGTTGAAAATCTGCCCGCTGTCATAGCCCCCGGCGGCTTCCCGCACTTTCGCCACTTTGCGGCGGAAGAATTCCACATCTTCCACGGTTTCAGCTTCGGCCAGGGTGTCCCAGACCGCCGCCACCACGTCCCTGATCGGATCATCCTGCTCCAGCGGCAAGGAAATCACGCTCAACAGTTGGGCGAAATAGGCATGGCTGGCGGAGCGGATCAGCAGGCGGTTGGGTTCATCGCATTCTTCCCGGTGGCCACGACCCAACCACAATCGGCTGCCGTCGCAATGGCCCAGCGCCTTGTATTCCCGTTTTGAGGCCACGGCCATCGACCGCCGTTTACCGCAGTCACAGCGCACCCACAAGCTGGCCAGATCGCCACTGCTGCCCTGTTCTTCCATCCACAGCTTCTGACATTGCGGTTTCCTCGGTTCGCCCTCATGCACCAGGCCATACCAATCGATATCGCCGATATGGCCTTTAGGACAGGCCCGGACAAACCGCACCGGCACCACGGCATATTTCTTCTTTTTGTCATCATCATCCTCAATCTGGCCGTTGCGTACCGCCCGCCGATGCACCAGGCGACGGGCACGGCCCTTGATGAAATCCTGAGTGATAAACCATTCCGGAAATTGCCAGACGGTGACGCCGGCGCAATTCCTGCACATCGGGCAGAAAGCGGCGAATTTTCTGCAACAACCGGGGTTCGTCGAGCAGGGCACCGGTTCCACGCCAATCATCGAGACCGCCGACCAGCACCGAATGCTTGGGAAGATCGATGAGTGCGCCCGGCCCAAAGGTATTGAGCAACTGGCTCCGGCGGACTTGGCCGTCCGGGTGCTTCACCGGTTTCACTCCACCACGGTTTGGCGGTCGAGGGTTTCTAGCCATAGATTGATACTCGGTTCGACATCGCGCATGGAGCGATTGGCGCGGAATTTCCAGAGCGGGGGCGCATCGCGGTTGAGGAATTCGTACAGCAGTCGCACCGTGCCACCCACTTCATGCTGGTATTGCAGGGTAATACCCTGCTGGGCGTTGTCGTGGGCGATGCGGCACCAGCTATCGAGCAAGTCTTTCACCCGGTCGCTGAGATTTTGGCGCAGGGCGGCGACTTCAGCGGGATCGGCCACTGCGGCATGACCTTCCGCCCGGTCGCCCAGGACTTTGATCAGCGGGGCTTCAAGCGCGGAGCGCAAAGTTTCGATAGCGGCTGCGCCACGGGGTGGCGTTAACCGAGGATCGGCGTAGCGCATCAAGGCGGTCAGTACCGCAGGCAAGGCGCGATCCAGGGCGCGGGGAGAAAACGGGGTGACGCTGGTGGCTTCGACACTGCGGTAGAAGGTCTGGTGATAGGCGGCAAACCGTTCGTAGTGCGAACGATCGCGTGGCCGGTGGATATTCAGCAAGGTGACGATCAATCCGGGCCGGTTCGGGTCGCGGCCGACCCGACTGCTGGCCTGGATGTATTCAGCGCTGGTCTTGGGCTGGCCGAGGATGACCATCAGCCCTAACCGGATGATGTCGAGACCGACCGAAATCATGTTGGTCGCGAGCGCAATGTCGACCCGGTCGGGCTGGGCAAAGTCAAGTTCAAGTCGCCGCTTGGCTTGCGCGACTTCGGCAGTGTTGACTCGCGAGGTGAGTTCCAGCACTTCAAACTGGATTTTGCGGTCGGCAAACTGGCCCCGCGGTTCGTTGAGGCGCTGCCGTTGACCATAGTGTTGCAGGCGGGTGGTGACTTCATCTTCGACAATCCGCCGACTGCCGCCCAGTTCCCGCAGACTGTTGAAATAGCCGAGCAGGGTCAGGTACGGGTCGGCGGGGTTGGGAATCGCTTTCTTGCCGCCGGCCTCCTCATAGCCCTTCTGGGCGGCAGCCATCAACGCTAGATAGACCCGCAACATCACCACTTTCAGGCTGCGGCCCTGGGCGGCAATGCCCACATACAGCCGGGGATGGGTGCGTTCCGGGCCGTGGGTTTCGGCAAAGAAACTGTCGCGGCGATTCAGGCCGGGGGGCGGAAAGATGTCGGCGTCGCGGCGGTTGAACAGGGCGCGAATCTGATCGGCGGCACGGCGCACGGTGGCGGTTGAGGCAATGATCTTGGGGCGCGGGGCGTCGGGACTGGCTGAACACAGCGCCTCCAATGCCGTTTCGTACAGCCCGGCGATGGTGCCAAGCGGGCCGGAAATTAAATGCAGTTCGTCCTGAATGATCAGTTCCGGGGGCGGCAAGCGGCCGTCCGGCAACGGTTGCCCGGTTTTGGGCTGGCAGGGGCCGTAAAAGCCTTCTGAATCATAACGATCTACCAAGCCGAATAACGCGCCGGTTTCGCCTGTCCAGGGTAAAGCGGCGAATTTATCGACGGTAGCAATGAGAAAACACGGCAAGCGCCGGTAAATCGGTTCGTCGACACTGAGAATCGGCAAGGTGCGCTCGGTGCGACCAGCGAAATCACAATCGCGATTGACGCAGATCACCCGCAAGTCGGTGGGGGTGTCGGGGTTGGGCACCAGTTGGAAGGCGTTGGGCGTGAATTTCTCGCCACACCATGGGCAGTTTTCCAGGGGAATCGGCGCGCTCTTGGTTTTGGTTTTGCCTTTGCCTTCCTTGTAGGCGATGGTTTTATGGCGCGCGGTGTCTTTGTTATCGTCGCCCTTGCGGCCCATGCGGTTCGGGGTGGCGGCCTTACCGACCCACAGGCCGATTTCAAACCGCCATTCGCCCAATATCTTGGGATTTTTCTCCCGTTCCAGTTCGAGCGCACAGATCACCGTCGCGGCGCGGCCCAGTTGGTCGAGGGTGAGCAGGCGCAAGGTGTAGCGCATCAGCACCGTGAGACCGGCGGACTGAATGCCGGGGTAGCGCAATCGGCGCAGGATCAGGGTGAACGCAGCCAGGCCCAAATAGGCTTCGGTTTTACCGCCGCCGGTGGGGAAGAACAGCAGATCGACAATCCCCCGGTCGTAGTGGCCCGGTTCGACGATGCCGCGCAGGTTGAGCAGGATGAAGGCCAATTGAAACGGTCGCCATGCGGGAGTTAGACCGGGGCGACGCTGGCGGGCGGCGCGGGCCATGACTCGGTTCATCAGGCGGAAAGCGTGGAAAATCTGCGGATCATGCAGGGCATTCAGGCCGGCTTCGATGCGGTCAGCGGCTTGCGTGGCGCGATTCAGCAGTTCACGACCAATCTCCTGTTGCGGGAGGCAGAGGGTAGGCAGTTGCGGCGGCTGGCCTTGAATCCAGTGCCGATAGCCCGAAATCAATGGGCGCAGGGCGGTTTCCACGGCGGCGAAGTCCGGCAAGTCGGCCAAGGTTTCGATCCGCAATTCCACGTCGGGAAGGGTGGAGGCCGCGACAAATTCGACGGCGGCTTGCGGAATCCAAACGGTGCGGACGGTGTGGCATACCCTCACCCCCAGCCCCTCTCCCAACGGGCGAGGGGAGTCGGTGATGTCGGCGGCAGTAGCGACACCATGCCCGACGGCGTAGCTGTGAATCGCCCGGTCGTGTAAATCCGCTAAGCGCTCATCCCATTCATCGGCGTCATCTCGCCCGCGCAAGTTGGGTTGCGGCAGGAAGGGGCGGGGACTGGTGACGGTGATTTCGGGTTGAAAAACGTAGTGTTCATCGCGGCGTTCGGCGCTGGAAGCATCACCCCGCTCGTTGCTGAGGAAGATCGAGACGACGCGAGCGCCGGGCGGCAAGCGGTCATGGAGCCGGGCGGGGATGGCGCGGACGCTGTAGGCGAGTTTGAGCTGGGGATCGGCAGGGACGGGCTGGCTGCACCGGGATCGGTGGCCGGAGGCAGGTAGTTTGATGGAGATCGGGGCGGAATGGCGAGGTGTGCGTTGCCATTGTTCGTTGCCACTGCTGGCGGGGTCTGCCCCCCCACCCCGGCCCTCCCCCGCTAGGGGGGAGGGAGCCAGAGAATCCCCTCCCCCTTGACGGGGGAGGGTTAGGGTGGGGGTGTTGGGTGCGGGTGTGGTAATCCGTTCATAGTCGCCCCAGTCGAGTTGCACGGTCAGGGTCGGGGTGTCGGCGCTGACCAGGACGCTCAGGCCCAACGAGGCGGGAAACAGGGAATGCCGGGCGGGCGCTCGTTCCGGGCTGGCGTTGTCTTCGGCAGCGAGGGAAGCAGGTTCGAGGATATCGGCTTCATCTGGGGCGAGAAAGCCGGTGAGATACCAGCGGGTCGGGGTTTCGTTGAGGATTTCATCGGGGAGCGCCGGGCCGACCAGGTCAGTGCGCAGGGCGGCAATGAGGCGATCACGAACGTCAGCGGGGGTCATACAGATTCCTGAATCATTTGGGGTGCAGCCGTTCCAATGTGGCAAGATCCGCTTCAAAGTCAGCCACGTCATAATGCACGGGTTCAGTGACCGCTAACCGCAGTTCCAAACCCCGCAGGATTTTGGCGAGAGTCAGTGCATCAGGCGCAACCCCATCGGCAAAAAAGGTGGTGAGTTGCCGGGCATCCAAACCACTCCGCGCCGCGACTACGTTAATACCGCCATGCGCTTCAGTGACATTTTTCAATGCCAGAACGAAGGTAGCGGCGTCGTTTTCATCGAGAGCGGCATTGAGATAGTCGAGAGTCAGTTGCGGGGCATGGTGAAGTTGATCCAGCA
>JAIFNF010000250.1 GCA_020047885.1 Gammaproteobacteria bacterium
CCTGGACCCATCACCGGGTGGAAGGCAAGCTGGAATACACCTCGCTGCTGTTCATTCCCGCCCGCGCCCCGTTCGATATGTGGGATCGCGAACAGCGCCACGGTGTCAAGCTGTACGTGCAGCGGGTGTTCATCATGGACGACGCCGAGCGCCTGATGCCGCGTTACCTGCGCTTTGTGCGCGGCGTGATCGACTCCAACGACCTGCCGCTGAACATCTCCCGCGAACTGCTCCAGAGCAGCAAAGTCGTGGACAGCATTCGGGGCGGTTCGGTGAAAAAGGTGCTGAGCCTGCTGGAAGACATGGCGCAGAATGATGCCGAAAAATACGGCAAGTTCTGGAAGGAATTTGGCCGGGCGCTGAAAGAAGGCCCCGCGGAGGATTATGGCAATCGCGAGCAGATCGCCAAGTTGTTGCGCTTCTCCTCCACGCATACCGATGCCCTGGAGCAAACCGTGTCGCTGGCCGACTATATCGGACGGTTGAAGGAAGGCCAGGACAAGATCTACTACATCAGCGCCGACAGTTTCGCTGCCGCCAAGAACAGCCCGCATCTGGAAATCTTCCGCAAGAAGGGTCTGGAAGTGCTGCTGCTGACCGACCGAGTCGACGAGTGGCTGATGTCGCACCTGACCGAGTTCGAAGGCAAGCATTTCCAGTCGGTTGCCAAGGGTGCGCTGGATTTGGACAAAATTGCCTCCGAAGAGGAAAAGCAGGAGCAGAAGCAGGCCGAAGATCAGAATAAGGATTTCCTCACCCGGGTTAAAGACGTACTGGGCGACCAGGTCAAGGACGTGCGGATTTCTTCACGGTTGACCGATTCGCCGGCCTGTCTGGTGGTCGATGAACACGCGCTGAGTCCCCACATGGAGCGGCTGCTGCGCGATGCCGGGCAGAATGTGCCGATGAGCAAGCCCTACCTGGAGCTGAACCCCACACATCCGTTGATTACCCGATTGAAGGAAGAATCGGATGCAACGCGCTTCAGCGACTGGACAAATTTACTGTTCGAACAGGCGGTGCTGGCCGAGGGCGGGCAGTTGGAAGATCCGGCCAGTTTCGTTAAACGCCTGAATGGTTTGTTGCTGACCATGGGCTAAACCCGACAAGCGGGCTAAAGTTTGCTAAATTATGAGGAGCGATCATCACGACCTGATCGTTCCATTCAACTAACCCTGGGGGATGCCCGGATATGATGAACTTGAAGGAAATTCTCAGTCAGAAAGGCGGTCAGCCGGTGACTATATCGGCCAGCGCCACCGTCGCCGACGCCATCCATGCCATGCACCAGCGTAAGGTCGGTTCGGTGATGATCCCGAATGCGGACGGTTCGCCAGCCGGCATCTTTACCGAGCGTGATGTGCTGAACCTGTGCGCTGAAGGCCGGACTGATTTTGCCAAAATGTCGATTCGACCCTGCATGACCTGCGAAATGACTACCGGCAAGCCGGACGACACGGTCAGCGAAGTCCTTGCCATCATGACCGCCAAGCGCTTCCGGCACCTGCCGGTGGTGAATGAAGAGGGCAAGATGATCGGTGTGGTCTCGATTGGCGATTTGGTGAAGGCCAAGTTAGAAGAGACGGCCAAGGAAGCTCAGGCTCTGCGCGATTACATCGCCACCTGACCCGCTGCGGGATGCTTACCGGCAACCGACACCCCTTGCCCACAGGCGGGAGAGGGGATGAAACCGCGGACTTTTGGGAAACCACCGCCCTCGCTGATCTGACCCAAGACGAGTGGGAAGCGCTGTGCGACGGTTGCGGCAAATGCTGTTTGCACAAGCTGGAAGACGAGGACACCGGCGAGCTGTTCTTCACTAGGGTCGCTTGCCGGTTACTGGATTTACCGACCGGACGGTGTACCCGCTACGCTGAACGGTTCCGCTGGGTTCCCGACTGTATCACGCTGACGCCTGCCGAAGTGCGGCGCGTCAACTGGCTACCGACGACGTGCGCCTACCGACTGCGCGCCGAAGGTCAACCGTTGCCGAACTGGCATCCACTGCGCACCGGCGATCCGTGCTCTACCCGGCAGGCCGGGATGAGCGTGTGTGGCTGGGCGATTTCGGAACACCGCGCCCGTCGGTTGGAAGACCACATCATCGAGACGCCGCCATGAAAGTTCGTTGCATCACCCTCGGTTCGTTTCAGGTTAACGCCTATCTGCTGGAAGATCCGGCCACCGGCCATTGTGCGGTTGTCGATACCGGCGAAGGACCGCAATTGGCTCAGGTACTGGCGGAAATCGATCCTCGTCCCGACCTGCGCGCCATTTTGCTGACCCACGCGCATTTTGATCACGCCGGCGGTTTAGCAGACTTGCAACAGGAATTCCCGGAAGCCCGCGCCTGGCTGCCGGTGCTGGAGCGGCCCATGTACGATCTGCTGCCGCAACAAGGCTCGATGCTCTTCGGTATGCCCCGTTTCGACCGACCACTGGGCCGCATTGACCAGGAAGTGCGGGACGGCGATACAGTTGATCTTGGCAATAACTGGCAGTTGCGTTTCCTGTCCACGCCCGGCCATACGCCGGGTCAGGGCTGCTATTACGACGATACCTACATTTTTGTCGGCGATACCCTGTTTGCCGGCAGTATTGGCCGCACCGATTTTCCGATGAGCGATCCGGAACTGATGGAGCAGAGCCTGCACCGCCTGATGGAATTGCCGGGTCATCTGCTGGTATGCAGCGGCCACGGGCCAGCGACGACGCTGGAGCAGGAACTGAAGACCAATCCCTATCTGCGTGGGGTGCGTAGCCGGAAGCAGGCCGCGAGTCGCCCGTAAATTACCCGTTGGGACGCAACCCACCCTCGCTGGCGATGGGCATCGCGGACGGACGGACGCCTAGAAAAGTCACGCCGCCCACCAGGCGCTGTTGCCAATAGCGCCGATTCAGCTTGACCTTGCGCACCTGCCGACTGCCCGATGAAGCATGAATCATCTGGCCGTTGCCGGTGTAGATGCCGACATGAGAAACCGCGCCGCTGTTGCCGGTGCGGAAAAACAGCAAATCGCCCGGCAACACCTTGCGCTGTGGCCGCCCCGCCTGGAATTGTTGTGCGGTAGTGCGCGGCACCCGAACTCCGGCTTGCTGGTAGGCGTATTGCACCAGACCACTGCAATCAACCCCACCCGGCGATTCACCGCCTAGAACGTAGGGTGCGCCCACCAACTGTTCGGCAGTCGCCAGAATCCGCTGGCGGGCGATGGCGTAGGGATCAGCGGGGGGCGGTGTGGCGCAGCCGCTCAGCCAAGCCAACCCTGTCAGCAGCAGCAGGATGGAAGTACGATGGGAACCGGGGATCAGCATCTGGAAGATTCCTGGTGGATGAGATTTATTGGTTAGCCAGAGGCGGTTATTCGCGCAGAAATATGCATGATGATCTACAGTTAAAGTTTAGTGGTATTTGACCGTTGGGTCTGCCTGTAACCTGGAAAAAGTCTGTTCCATTACCACAATGGATGTGTAAAATAACTTGTAAAATTCAGCGTTCAGTCCGAGGCATCCTTCATGCTGTTGCGACCAACCCACCTCGCCAGCGAGGAGACTCCGCCCTTTGAACTCAAGGGCAGCCTGTTTACTTTGACCGTTTTGCATCTGTTTCAGATGGATCGCAGGGCTGTCGAGCGACATACCCCGGTGGTGATCGATCTGGAGGGCATGACTGATTCGCCGGATGGCCTGGATTTTAATGGTTTGTATGAATTGCTGCGCGGGCATGGCATGGCACCGGTCGGTATCCGCAACGGGACGCCGATCCAGCAAGCTGCCGCCCGGTTGGCGGGATTGCCCACCCTGCCCGAAACCCGCGCCAGCCGCGCTAAAAAACCGGATAAAACCGAATCCGTGGTCTCACTCAGCCGGATCGTGAATCATCCCGTGCGTTCTGGCCAACAGATTTATGCGCCGGATGGCGATCTGATCGTGTTGGGCGCGGTCAGCGCCGGGGCTGAGGTGATTGCCGATGGCCATATCCATATTTATGGGGCGTTGCGCGGTCGCGCCCTGGCCGGGGTCAGGGGCGACGTCGACACCCGGATTTTCTGTCACAGTCTGGAAGCGGAGCTCATCTCCATCGCCGGACGTTACCGAATCAGCGAACAACTGGATGCCGCAGACCGGGGCAAAGCGGTCCAGATTCATCTGATGGAAGATCGACTGGTCATTGAACATTTGATTCGCTAATCCATCCGGGGGCGGCAATGATCCGGTAGAATCCACCGCTCAATCCGATTTTACAGACAACTCTCAGGGACAATCGCTTGGCAACCGTTATCGTGGTGACCTCCGGCAAGGGAGGCGTAGGCAAAACGACGACCAGCGCCAGTTTTGCAACCGGTCTGGCTCAGCGCGGTTACCGAACCGTGGTGATTGATTTTGATGTCGGATTGCGCAATCTGGATCTGATCATGGGCTGTGAACGCCGGGTCGTCTATGACTTCGTCAATGTGATCAACAACGAAGCCAACCTGAATCAATCCCTGATTCGCGACAAGCGAGTGGAAAATCTGTACATCCTGCCGGCTTCCCAGACCCGCGACAAGGAAGCGCTCACCAAGGAAGGCGTGGAGCGGGTATTGGGCGAACTCAAGCAGGGGTTCGATTACATCGTCTGCGACTCACCGGCTGGTATCGAACGCGGGGCGTTGATGGCCCTGTATTTCGCTGACGAAGCACTGGTGGTGACCAATCCTGAAGTCTCTTCAGTGCGCGACTCCGACCGGATTCTCGGCATTTTGGCGAGTCGGTCGCGCCGCGCCGAACAGGGAGAAAGTCCGGTCAAAGAGCACTTGGTGCTGTCGCGCTATGCGCCGGAACGCGCTGATCGCGGCGATATGCTCAGCGTTGATGATGTACTGGAAATTCTGGGCATTCCCCTGCTGGGCGTTATTCCCGAGTCATCGACCGTTTTGCAGTCATCGAATGCCGGTGTGCCGGTCATTCTGGAAGACAGTAGCGAAGCCGGGATTGCCTATAACGATCTGGTTGATCGATTTCTAGGCAAGGACTTGCCGCACCGGTTCACCTCGGTTCAGAAAAAGGGCTTTCTGAAACGGCTGTTTGGTGGGGGGTAGCCATGATAGGTCTGTTCGAAAAATTTTTTCCGCAGCCGCCTAACAAATCAGCGGCGCTCGCCAAAGAACGATTGCAGATTATCGTGGCGCATGAGCGGGGCGGCCGCCGCAACAGTCCCGACTATTTGCCGGCGCTCAAGAAAGAGTTGCTCGAAGTGGTGCGCAAGTATGTGCCGATCGACCAAAGTCAGGTCAAAGTGCATCTGGACCGTGAGGGCGGCTACGAGATTCTGGAGCTGAATATCACCCTGCCCGATGAGGAACAGCGTCAGGGTCCGCCGCGGCAGCACAGCGGCGTCGGCGCCTGACCAGACTCGCGAGCTTGTTGAGCTATCGCCCACCCAGCATCTCGCCCAGGGTGCGCGTCAACAGGCGCAAATCCAGCTCTCGCGACAGGGTATGTTCCCCGTCCTTGACTAGAATAACCCGCGTATCGGGACTGGTGAGCTTTTCGGCGACCTGAATGCTGGTTTGCCAGGGTACATCGGCGTCGTTCATCCCATGAATCAACCGCACCGGGCAGTGAATCGGCAGTTCTGTCCGGTTCAGCAACCGATGCGCTGCGGCTTCCTCGATCAGGTGCAAGGCGATGATATACGGTTCGCCATAGGGGGAGGGCAGGGCGATGACCTGTTCGCGCTGCAGCCGCTCCCGCAACGGCTCATCCAGCCGTTCCCACAATAAATAATCGGTAAAGTCCGCGGCGCAAGCCAGACCCAGCAACCCGGCGATTCGCTCCGGTCGGGTCAGTGCCGTCAATAACATCAGCCATGCGCCCATCGACGAACCGACCAGAATTTGTGGACCGGTCGTCAATTTGTCGAGCACCGCCAGTGCCTCCGCCGACCAGCGACCGATCGAGCCGTCGGCGAACTGACCGCTGGAAGCGCCATGCCCGGAATAGTCGAAACGAATGAACGCCTGACCTCGGCCCTGACACCAGCGCTCCAGCGTAGTCGCCTTGATGCCGGTCATATCCGAGGTAAAGCCGCCGAGGAAGATCACGCCCGGCGCAGCGCCCGGACTGCGGTGATAGGCGAGAACCGTGCCGTCGGC
>JAIFNF010000277.1 GCA_020047885.1 Gammaproteobacteria bacterium
AAGGCACCGGACTTTGACTCCGGCACTCCCAGGTTCGAATCCTGGCGGCCCAGCCATCTTTTTGACAGCAGACCGACAGTGGGGGAATGGTTGTGTACGAAGGTCGCATGATGGTCTTTTCGGGTAACGCCCATCCCCAGCTTGCCCGCGATATCGCCGATCATCTCCAGTTGCCGCTCGGCCAGGCGCTCGTCAGCCGGTTCAGCGACGGTGAGGTGATGGTTGAGTTGATGGAGAATGTGCGCGGTAAGGACGTGTTCATCGTTCAGCCCACCTGTGCGCCCACTAACGACAACATCATGGAACTGTTGGTCATGGCCGATGCCTTGCGCCGTTCTTCGGCAGTGCGGGTCACGGCGGTCATTCCCTATTTTGGCTATTCCCGGCAGGATCGCCGTCCCCGCTCGGCGCGGGTGCCGATTTCCGCCAAGGTCGTCGCCAACATGATCACCAGCGTCGGCGTCGACCGGGTGTTGACCGTGGATTTGCACGCCGATCAGATTCAGGGCTTTTTCGACCTGCCGGTGGACAATATTTACGCGACGCCGATGGTGTTAAGCGATATTCGCGCCCGGAATCTGGGCGACTTAATGGTGGTGTCACCGGATGTCGGCGGTGTGGTGCGCGCCCGTGCTCTGGCTAAGCGGTTGGATGATTCCGAACTGGCGATTATCGACAAGCGCCGCCCCGCGCCCAATCAGGCCCAGGTGATGCACGTCATCGGCGATGTGGAAGACCAGCACTGTATCGTCGTGGACGACATGGTGGACACCGCTGGCACCCTCTGTCTGGCGGCGAAAGCGTTGAAGGAACGGGGCGCGGCCTCGGTGCGCGCCTATTGCACCCATGCCGTATTATCCGGGGCCGCCCCGCAGAATATTCGCAACTCCTTGCTCGATGAGTTGGTCGTCACCGACACCATTCCCCTGCGACCCGATTCCGCCGCCTGCCCGAACATTCGCCAGATCAGCGTCGCCGGGCTGCTGGCCGAATCCATGCGCCGGATTCATCTCGAAGAATCTGTCAGTTCCCTGTTTTCCTGAATTCACGATCATTTTACCAAGGCGGCGCGTCTGGTCGCGGACGCGCCGCGTTTTTATGTTCCACATGATGGAGAAGTCTTAATGAGCGTTACCTTTGAATTGAAAGCTGAACCACGCAGCGAGTTGGGGAAAGGTGCGAGCCGCCGCCTGCGCCGCACGGCCCATCTGCCCGCCATCCTGTACGGCGGGGGGCAAGACCCGCAGCCGCTGACGCTGAACCACCTGGAACTGCTGAATCTGATGCACAAGGCGGGCGAGGCGTTTTACTCACACGTGCTGACGCTGAAGATCGGGGACACCGTGGAAAGCGCGGTGGTGCGCGATATGCACCGTCACCCGTTTAAGCCGACCATCATGCATATCGACTTCCTGCGCGCCAGCGCTGACCGCAAGTTGCGGGTCCATGTGCCGCTGCATTTCACCAATGAGAGCCTTTCACGCGGTGTCAAGCAGCAGGGCGGCGTGGTCAGTCATGCGCTGATTGACATTGAAATCGCCTGTCTACCCAAGGACTTGCCAGAATTTATCGAAGTCGATCTCACCGATCTGGGCATGGGCGAGGTATTGCACCTGTCCGATCTCAAGCTGCCCGAAGGCGTGGAACTGGCGATGCACATTGCCGCCGACTCTGAACAGGATGCCATCGTGGTCAGTATCCATCACCCCCATGGTGGTGAGGAAGCGGCGGTTGCCGCGCCTGCGGCATAAGCGGATTGACAGGCCTTGCCGGCTGCTCCTTTCAACGCTGATGCCTCGCCTGCCTCCAGGGGGGAGGGTTCTGCAACAGCGCCCGCCTTGCGACTGATCGTCGGGCTGGGTAATCCCGGTGCCGAATACGCCCAGACCCGCCATAACGCCGGTTTCTGGCTGGTGGACGAACTGGCCCGCCAGCACGGCTGCCAGTTCCGCCTGGATGGCAAATATCACGGTGAGCTTTGCCGAATCGCCATCACCGGCCAGGAACTGTGGCTGCTCAAGCCGATGACCTTTATGAATCGCAGCGGCCAGGCGGTTGCAGCGCTGGCGCGGTTTCACAAGCTGTCCTTGCCCACGATTCTGGTCGTGCACGACGATCTGGATCTGCCGCCGGGAACGGTGCGGTTGAAGCGCGGTGGCGGTCATGGCGGCCATAACGGCCTGCGCGATCTGATAGCGCATCTGGGCGGCAACGAGTTTGCCCGGCTGCGGCTCGGTATCGGTCATCCCGGCGATAGCCGTGACGTGCTGGAGCATGTGTTGCGCCGCGCTCCCCGGTCGGAACAGGATGCGCTGGAACAGGCGATGAGTGACGCGCTCCGCCAAATTCCGCACCTGCTCGCCGGTCAATGGGAACGCGCCATGCAAGCGTTGCACAGTCGGCGAGTTCCTCCTTCTGCACCTTCCTCTGCTTCCTGAATTTTCGAGTAATCCCCATGGCCATTCAATGCGGCATCGTCGGTCTGCCGAACGTCGGTAAATCCACCCTGTTCAACGCCCTCACCCAAGCTGGCATTCAGGCGGAAAACTATCCGTTCTGCACCATCGATCCGAATGTGGGGGTGGTGCCGGTGCCTGATCCGCGACTGGCGGCACTGGCGGCGATTGTCAAGCCACCGAAGATTATTCCGGCGACCATGGAATTCGTGGACATCGCTGGACTGGTGGCGGGCGCGTCGAAGGGCGAAGGGCTGGGCAATCAGTTTCTGGCGCATATCCGCGAAACCGACGCCATTACCCAGGTGGTGCGCTGTTTCGAGAATGACGACGTGATTCACGTCTCCGGACGGGTCAATCCCGGCGAGGATATTGAAACGATCAATACCGAACTGGCGCTGGCCGACCTGACGACCGTGGAAAAAGCGCTGCAACGAGCGGAGAAAGCCGCTAAAGCCGGGGGTCGGGAGGTTCAGGAGCGCAAGGCGCTGCTGGAGCGGGTGCAGGCGCATTTGAACACCGGTTCGCCGTTGCGCACCTTGACGCTGGACGGGAACGAGCGCGAGTGGTTGCGGGAATTATTCCTGCTGACCGGCAAGCCGGTGTTGTACGTCGCCAATGTCGCCGAAGACGGTTTTACCAACAATCCCTTTCTCGACCAGGTGCGAGCCATTGCGCAACGGGAAGGCGCGGAAGTCGTGTCGGTCTGCGCGTCGATTGAAGCGGAACTGGCGGAACTCGACGATGCGGACAAAGCCGAGTTTTTAGCCGATTACGGGCTGGCCGAGCCGGGACTGGATCGGGTGATTCACGCGGCCTATAAATTACTCGGCCTGCAAACCTATTTCACCGCCGGCCCCAAGGAAGTCCGGGCTTGGACAGTGCGGATTGGCGCCACCGCTCCGCAGGCCGCGGCGGTGATTCATACCGATTTTGAACGCGGCTTCATTCGCGCTGAAGTGATCGCTTACGCGGACTACATCGCCGGAAATGGGGAAGCCGGGGCGCGTGAAGCGGGTAAATGGCGACTGGAAGGGAAAGAATATATTGTTCAGGAAGGCGATGTCATGCATTTCCGGTTCAATGTCTAAGGCAACTCGCAAAAAATATTCCCACACCCTTCCGAACCTGGCCACGGAAAAACACGGAAAAACACGGAAGATTCTTTTTTCCGTGTCGTGGGCAGCTACCACGAACATCCATTCCCTGCAGTTCGGTCACTACCGTTTTGTGTGGGATGAAAGCCTATTTAAAGGCAGCATTTTCTTCAGTAGCTGTCAGCCCCCCTGCGACAGCAACTCCTTCATGCTCATCCTGTTCAACACCGACACGCAGATTCCCCCGTCGTCTCCTTCGCCTTTGCCGCCGTGCAGTCAGCGCTTCGCTGATTTGCTGCCCCCGGCGCGTGCAGCGGGACGGGTGGTCGGTTGAATGTTGGAAAATTGTCCGAGAACGGCTTATGGGGTATTTTGTATAGGATTAGTCTAAATATACGAAATAGAAGGGACAAAATCATCATTAATTTGTCCATTTATTGTATAATTTATTCATACCCCCACTTTCGGAGACGTCGCAGCCCATGAAGGCTCCATCCGCCCATCGCCTGCCCGAGAAAGGGCTGATGCCGATCCGCACGGTGTCCAGTCTGACCGGGGTCAACTCGGTTACCTTGCGCGCCTGGGAGCGCCGCTATGACCTGGTCAAACCGGTGCGCACTCCCAAGGGGCACCGCCTCTATACCATGGCCGACGTGGCGTTGATCCAGCAAGTGACGACGCTTCTCGATAACGGCATGTCCATCGGTCAGGTCGGGCAAGTACTGGAAGCCAACATCGCTGATCCCGAATCAGCTCCTGATCACGAACCGAATACCGATTGCTGGGGACATTACCAGCACCAGTTGCTGAACGCTATCGCCGCCTTCAATGAGGAGGTATTAAATGATCTATACACTGAAATCCTGTCCCTTTATCCCGTGGATGTCGTGACCAGCCGACTCATTATGCCGCTGCTGCAAGAACTGGGCGAACGCTGGATCCAGGGTTCCGGTAGCATTGCCGAGGAACATTTTTTCAGCGTGTTCCTGCGCAACAAACTGGGCGCACGGTTCCATCACCTCAGTCGCACTCCGCAGGGATCCAAATTACTGGTGGCCTGCCTGCCCGGCGAGCACCATGAAATTGGGTTATTGCTGTTCGCCCTGGCGGCGCTGGATCGAAATTACGCCATTGTGCTGTTGGGTGCCAATACGCCACTGGCAGAACTGCCTGCAGTCGTCGACCGGGCCGCCATTCAGGCCGTCATCCTGGCGGGATCGACGGAAATCGCTGCCACGGTTATCTATGAAGAACTGCCACTGTTGTGTCAGACGCTCACGATTCCGGTCTTCATTGGCGGACGGATCGCGGATGGCCAAGCCGCGGCCATTACGGGGGCGGGGGCGGTTCCGCTGGAGGAAAACCTGAATCTGGCTTTGCGCCGGATTGACAGGAAACTGACCCGCCACTGACGCTGGCTCGCCATTGCTCTTCGAGTTCCAGGAGATTCTCGCCTTCAGCACCTCCCTGAAAGACCTCATTCCAGGCGACATACAGGAGGACGCCCAGATAAACCGGCAGTGGCAACGCCAGGATCTGCGCCGGAATGGAGAATACCGTGAAGAAGGGCAGGGTCAGCAACGCCAGACCCATCAAACCCAGCAGGGGAAATAGCCAGGGGTTAAGCTGCATCGCCAGTACACTGCACCGCCAGCAGGCCGCCAGCGCCAATTCGCGAAACAGTTGCAGGGGAATAATAAACACCGCCAACAACGATTGTAATGCCAGTAAAACACCGCCCAAAACGCTCAACTGCGTCCCCAACAGGGTGTCGGCCACGCCGAAAGTAGTTAATGGAGTGGGCGTGGGATCGCCAGTAGCGGCAAAATCAACCGGCAATAACTGATCCTGCACCCAGTAAATCAGCAGATAACCCTGTAGCAACAAGCTAAACAGGAACAGGGTAGTTCGGGCCAGCGCTTTGAGAGCCGTCCCGTTAAACAATTGTTTGAAGGCGGGAGTCCGCTGACGGTTAGCGGCGCGCGCCATACCGCAGGCCAGCGTGATCGTCAGACTCAGCGGCAGGCCATAACAGAAGACGGTGGCGATCAGCGTGACCCATCCACCCAGCGGCAGCCACCATTCCCAGATCGGCAATGCCAGTAGCAGTGCGGTGCCCGACGGCGCGAACAGCGCGACCGCAATAAACAGCCCAGGCCGCCGCCACATCAGTTGCCAGGCCTGCACCAGCCAATCCCAACCATCGCTTGGCGTTAGCGCCCGCGGCCCGAAACTACCCATAATTCCCTCGTCCCGTTGGAAAACCCGCGGCTAGTTTAACGTGGACTGACACCGGCCGTTGCAGAAAGACGGGCGGCATCCCCCAACAACTCAGGCAAGGCGCAATAAATACCCCGCAGAGCGTCGGCGGGCCAGTCCGGCCATGTCTGCTGTGGGTTGGGCTTTAGCCTGACTCTTTTTAGGCAACTCGCAAAAAATAGTCCCATACCCTTCCGAACCTGGCCACGGAAAAACACGGAAAAACACGGAAGGTAAGTATTCACCTCCCCCCTTTGGAACTGATCATTACCCTGATCTTTTTATGATCTCGCAACCTGGTAAGCCTACATTCCAAACCACCCGATGGCCTATGCGGAGCGGGCCATGCCCGCGAATGACGGGCGTGTCGGTCGCGGGCATGACCCGCTCCTACCCTGTAGGGTACGCACCGTGTACCGTTGGTAATGGTCAGTTGTTAAAGGGGGGGGGACTGAACGGTAAAGTGGACCCCATGGTCAAGACAGAAATCATCAAAATTTAAGTTAAGGGTTCATGTACAGCAGAAAACCTGCTGCGCGTTGCCTTGGTTATCAATGATTATTGCCCCCCCGCCTTGACCGGTCGCGTACACCACATCGGGCGTTTGATGACGCAACGACTGATGTCGCCGTTCACCATTGTAAAACGCGAAGTACGTCTTTAGCCCCCCGTAGACCTGAGCTAACGTCTCATAATCCTTGAGATAAATGTCTTCATACTTCACCGTGCGCCAGAGTCGCTCAACGAAAATATTGTCCGCCGCCCGACCGCGACCATCCCTACTGATCCGAATCGGATGGCCCTTCAAGACGTTGATGAAGTCATGGCGGGTGAACTGCGCCCCTTGATCGGTATTGAAAATCTCCGGGACCCCAAAACGTCGCAAGGCCTCCTGGAGACCGTCCACACAGAATCCGGCTTCCAGCGTATTGCTCAGCCGCCACGTCAAGACCTTGCGACTATACCCGTCAATAATCGCCACCCAATAGCCCCAGCCGTGAGCCAGGCGGATGTAGGTGATATCGGTACTCCACGTCTGATTCGGCCGGTCAATGGCCCGTCCTCGCAGCCAATAGGGATACACCGGATGCGCCGGATGCGGCTGGCTCGTGTGGGGACCCGGCGCCATCCCGGCCACACCGAGCTGATGCATCAAGCGTTGAACCCGTTTCCGATTGACCACCCAGCCCCGATCCCGCAGAAATCCGACCCTCCGCCGACTCCCAAAAAAGGGATGGCGGGTGTATTCTTCATCCATCAGCCGGAGCATCCGGGCCTCGTCCTCATCCACCGGCTGGGGATGTTGATGGGCGTAATACGTGGCGCGACTGACGCCCACCAGGGCGCATTGCCGAAGCACCGACACGGACTCTTCCGGGGAAATCCACGCGGACCTCATCGCGACAGACTCAGACCGGACTTTTTTTTCAGCCAGTCCACCTCCACCTTGAGTCGGCCAATTTCACTATAGAGACGATCAGGGTCGATGTGCTCGCTTACCGCCCGGGGGCCGCGTTGGCCCTCCAACACCTCGCTGGCCTTCTCCAGCAACGCTTTCTTCCAGTGGCTGACCTGGATCGGATGAATCCCATACTCCTGGCCAATTTCATTCAACGTCTTCATCTCACGGACCGCTTCCAAAGCCACTTTCGCTTTGAAGCTTGCCGTATGGACCTTCCGCGTCTTGATCTCGCTCATCATCTGCACCCTCGTGTTCATCGGTTGGCCTTAGCTTAAACCCTTGTCCGATTTTCGGGGTCCACTATAGGGATGAACCGGTGTTGACGCTTTCTGGTGGCACGTGCAAAACCCGTTCCCTACATGCGTAGGGATGAACCGCCACCGGATTTACATTCCGGCCCCTTCGGCCACCGTTCCCTACATGCGTAGGGATGAACCGCGATGTCAGCAGCTCAATGCTGAGGCATCAATCCGTTCCCTACATGCGTAGGGATGAACCGCTGACCGGCGTCCTGGGCGACTATCAAGGCACCCGTTCCCTACATGCGTAGGGATGAACCGCATACGCGCCAACTTAAGGGGATAAAGTCTTGAAAAAGATGTAAAAGAATGGCAGGCTCCAAGTTCATTCACTAACTTGGTGATCGGAGGATCGACCACAATGAGCCTGCCATTCGGAAAACCTGATACGACATTTGACAGTTTCTTGCAAGAGTTGCCTGCGAATTATCATGAGTTAGCGTTCGAGTTCAAAGCGTTTACCCGCTCGCGCAAGATCAAGACCCCGGCGCAGTTGATGCTTGTCGTGATGAGCTATTGCGGAATAAACCAGGTGCTGCGGGAGACGGCGGGGAGTTTCACGCTGTTGGAAGAGCGGATGAGCGATACGGCGATCCAGAACCGGTTAAAAGCCTGTGTGCCCTGGGTCAAGGCGGTGTTGACGGCGATGATCGGGCCGGTGGCCAAAGCGCTGGCCAAGGTGCTGCTGTATCTGCGTCTGCCGGAGGCGGAACGGCAGCCGGTGTTGGAACGCACCGAGTTGGCGGCAAAACTCCGGACGTTCGGCAAGTTGAACGCCAAGCGCCGGGAACGACTGGCGTTGGCGTATGACCGGACGCTGATTGGACCCCGGGTGATCGTGGATGTGCCGGTGGCCGTGATCACGGTTGAGGAGGCATCGGGGCGGACAGTGCGCCCGCATTGGCGACGTGGGCATTTCCGGCGATTAGTGGGTGAGGCCGGGCGGTTGGCCTGGGTGCGGCCGACGCTGGTGAATGCAGCCGAGGCGTTTGGGTTGGAGCGGGGGACGCCTCACGGGTAGGGGGCGCTTTCTTACGGCTCCGCCCCCTCCAAAACGCGAACGCCTGTTGGCGGTGTTATTTATGCGGCGAGGCGCTCGGGTTTGGGTTGATAGATTTCCCGCAAGTGCGGCGGTAGCAGGTGCGCCGGATAGGTTCCAGCCCGCAACTTGCCCAAGTGCCACCACCAGTGGGTCAATGGCTGATTTTGACGATCTTTCAACAAGTAATCACCGATCTCCGTAGCGACCTGTAGCGTCTCCAAAACTATCAGGTCCAACTCGGCCAGTTCACGGACTTCTTGATCGCTCAGCATCAAACGTGCTAAGGCTTCCCGACCTTGGCGCAGGGTGAGTCCCTCCCCGCACTCCAAAGCAAAATCAATTTCTTCTCGATAACCTCTCAATCGATCAGCACCTGGATAGGCCATAACGGATCTCCTAAGTTTTTCAATTCTTCAGGACGGGGGCGATAAACCGAGATGCGTTTGCCATCTTTTTCAAAGATAGCCCATCGATCCTCTTGTGGAGAATAGACAATATATCGCGTGTTGGGATAATAAACTTGAGCGTTTCGGTCTTGCAGCACGGCATCAAAGCGATTATCCAGTTCGCTCGCCTCTTGAAGGTCGTCTCGATACACATATTTGTATCTAAAATAATGCCATTGTCGGCTGTGGGTTCGCCAATCGTTTTCCGCTAATTCGGTCAAATAACGATCCACTTCAGAAATCGCTCGTTGCTGCTCTAAAGCCGCCAGTGTTTTCCGAGTCATGGGCAATCTGAGATTGATTTGATTTTCCGGCCA
>JAIFNF010000192.1 GCA_020047885.1 Gammaproteobacteria bacterium
ACAACCCAACCCAAAGGCCGCCGAACTTCGTTCGGCCCGCTATCCCTCCCCGGCCTGAAGGCCGGGGTCTCTCGCGGAAAATCTGATGACGATCGAGAACGGGGTTCTTCCTTTGCACCGGTCCCCTCTCGATCGATCTGAACCCGAGGAGGTATAAATCCTATGCTGAGATCCAGAAGATCACTCGTCGCCATCCTAGCGATCGCACTGACGCCGCTCGCGCCTTTGAGTCCTGCTTGGGCGCAGGGCGAACCCAAGCCCAACCAATTCTGGTGGCCTGACCAACTCAACCTCCAGCCCCTGCGCGACCACGACCCCGCGTCCAATCCCTACGGCAAGGACTTCAACTACGCCAAGGCGTTCGCCAGCCTTGACCTCCAGGCCGTCAAGAAGGATCTCAAGGCCTTGATGACCACCTCCCAGACCTGGTGGCCGGCTGACTGGGGTCACTACGGTCCCCTGTTCATCCGCATGGCCTGGCACAGCGCCGGCACCTACCGCGTGGCGGATGGGCGGGGCGGCGCGGGCGGTGGCCAGCAGCGTTTCGAGCCGCTCAATAGCTGGCCTGACAACGCCAGCCTCGACAAGGCGCGGCGCTTGCTCTGGCCAATCAAGCAGACCTACGGCCGCAACCTGTCCTGGGCCGATCTAATGGTTCTGGCCGGCACCGTCGCCATGGAAGACATGGGCTTCAAGACCTTCGGTTTCGCAGGTGGCCGGGCAGACGACTGGGAGCCGGATCTCGTCTACTGGGGACCGGAAGCGGACATGCTGGGTCGGGAGCGCTTTGGCAAGGATGGGAAGCTGCAAAATCCCCTGGCCGCGACGCAAATGGGTCTCATTTACGTGAACCCGGAAGGACCCGCTGGCAACCCGGACCCGCTCGCAGCGGCTGAGCAGATTCGCGAGAGCTTTGGCCGCATGGCCATGAACGATGAAGAGACCGTCGCCCTGATCGCCGGTGGCCACACCTTTGGCAAGGTGCATGGAGCCGGTAAGCCCGCCGAGTGCGTAGGTCCCGAGCCGGCCGCCGCGCCTATCGAAGCGCAGGGCCTCGGCTGGTCCAACAAGTGCGGTAAAGGCAACGCAGAAGACACCATCACCAGTGGGCTGGAAGGAGCCTGGACGGCGGCCCCGACCCGGTGGACGATGCTGTACCTGACGAATCTGTTCACGCATGAATGGGAGCAGACCCGTAGCCCTGCCGGTGCCATCCAGTGGATACCCAAGGGCGGAGCGGCCGCCAACACGGTTCCCGACGCCCACGTCCAGGGCCAGTCACACGCGCCCATCATGCTCACGACGGACTTGTCGCTGAAAGTCGACCCGGCCTACCGCGAAATCTCCCAGCGCTTCCTTGAGAACCCGCAAGCGTTTGAACTGGCCTTCGCCAAGGCCTGGTTCAAGCTGACACACCGCGACATCGAGCCGCGCGCCCGGTACGTCGGTTCCGAGGCGCCTGCGGAACTGTTGGTCTGGCAGGATCCAGTGCCGAAGGTCAATCACCCACCGATCGACGCCCAGGATATCGCTGAACTCAAGCAGAAGATTCGCGACGCCGGCCTCTCGACCGGGGAGCTGGTGCGAACCGCGTGGGCGTCGGCCGCCACTTACCGGGCTACGGACATGCGCGGGGGTGCCAACGGCGCGCGCATTCGCCTGGCCCCGCAGAAGGATTGGCCGGTCAATGACCCGGCTGAGCTGGCGAAGGTGCTCAAGACCCTGGAAGGGGTCATCCTGCACAAGGAATATGGATATTTCCGGCGATCTGGATCAACTGCGACTCTGGTTTCCTCGTGTAAATTTTCCCGTGATCGGAACGGCAGGGTGGGCAAGCAAGGCGATCATCTATCAGCAGGATCAACGAGTTGGATCGACTTGGTAACCTAGCTTCACACAACGCCCCCCGATTATCACGGGAAAATTTACACGCAGCAATTCGCCGGTTCTTGATAAAGAACTGGCTTTTCTGGTGAAACGGTCATCTCAGCAGGAAGTCCCTCATGCGTAAATCCCCCCCAAAGTCTCGCTAGAAAGTGGAAGCCACGCCAGTGCCACCCGCCGTCCCAGCCGCCATTTTTCCTATCGTCGGCATCGGTGCCTCCGCCGGGGGACTGGCCGCGTTCGAGGCGTTCTTTTCCGGAATGCCCGCCGACACCGATCCGGGCATGGCCTTTGTGCTGGTGCAGCACCTGGCCCCGGATCACAAGAGCATTCTCACCGACCTGATTCGGCGTTACACCCGCATGCAGGTCTTCGAGGTCGCTGACGGGATGAGAGTCGAACCTAACTGCGCCTACATCATCCCGCCCAACCGCGATATGGCTTTTCTGAACGGCGCGTTGCAATTACTGGAACCGGCCGCGCCACGCGGTCAGCGCCTGCCGATTGATTTCTTCTTTCGCTCACTGGCTCAGGATCAGCATGAGCGGGCCATCGGCATCATCCTCTCCGGCACCGGCAGCGACGGTACGCTGGGGGTGCGGGCGATCAAGGGCGAGGGCGGCATGGTCATGGCTCAGAATCCCGAATCCACGGAATATGACGGAATGCCGCGCAGCGCGCTCGCTACCGGCCTGGTGGACTATGAGTTGCCGCCCGCCGAGATGCCAGCTCAACTCATCGCCTATGCCGGGCACGCTTTCGGCAAGCTCCCCCGAACCGTCGTGGTTCCCGCGCCCACTGACGAACCAGCGCTGAACAAGATCTTTGTCCTGCTGCGTAACCAGGTCGGCCACGACTTTTCCCAATACAAACCCAATTCCATCCAGCGTCGGATCGAACGGCGCATGGCCATCCACCAGATTGATACCCTGCACCACTACGTCAAATATCTGCAACAAGCCCCGGTAGAGGTGGATGCGCTGTTCCACGATCTGCTGATCGGCGTCACCCGGTTTTTCCGTGATTCGGACGCCTTCCGGGTGCTGGAAGCGCAGGTGATTCCCCAGCTCTTTGCCGACAAGTCGGACGAGGGTGTGATCCGGGTGTGGTCTGTCGGCTGTTCCACCGGCGAAGAAGCCTATTCCCTGGCGATGCTGCTCGCCGAGCGGCAGGAGGCGTTGAAACCGCGCTGCCAGGTGCAGGTTTTTGCCACGGACATTGACCGCCTGGCGATTACCACCGCCCGCGCCGGTCTCTATCCGGCCAGCATTGCGGCGGATCTCACCCCAGAGCGGCTCACGCGCTTTTTCACCGCCGAGCCGGGCGACGTTTACCGCATCCACAAAAGCCTCCGCGACCTGCTGGTCTTTTCCGAACAGAACGTGATCCGGGATCCGCCGTTCTCCAAACTCGACCTGATCAGTTGCCGTAACGTGCTGATCTATCTCGACGGAAACTTGCAACAGCGGCTCCTTCCCCTGTTCCACTATGCGTTGAACCCCGGTGGCTATCTCTTTTTGGGTACGGCGGAGACGGTGGGTGAATTTACCGACCGGTTTGCGATCCGGGACCGCAAGCAGCGGATCTATCAACGCAAGGAAGACACCGATGTACGGGGCGTCAATCTGGGCCAGTGGTTGCCCCCCCTGATGGCACCGGGTGGGCTGTTGCCGCCGGTTGCCATCAAAAAGCCCTTTCCCGGCCCGCTATCGCTGCGTGAGCTGACCGAACAGGCGCTGTTGCAGCAGGTAGCCCCGGCGGCAGCGCTGGTCAACAGCGCGGGCGATCTCCTGTATCTGCACGGTCGCACTGGCCGGTATCTGGAGCCGACGCCGGGCGAAATCGGGATCAGCAACCTCCTGAAGATGGCCCGCGACGGCTTGCGGCAAGACCTGACGGCCGCCCTGCACCGCACCGTCGAAACTCGCGAGATCGTGCGCTGCCCCCCTCTGCGGGTCAAAACCAATGGCGACTTTGCCACCGTCCATCTGACCCTCCGACCGGTCGAATCGGCGGGATCGGCCACGCCCCTCTACCTGGTGATCCTGGACGAAACCATTCCCGTCGCCTCTGAACCCGCGTTGCCCACCGCAGCGTCGCCACCTGAACCGACGGACGCCGAGACGTGCATCGCCGCGCTCCGCCAGGAATTGCGGGCCAAGGACGAGTACCTCCAGTCCACCCACGAGGAATTGGCGACCGCCAACGAAGAACTCCGCTCCGCTAATGAGGAAATGCAGTCAGTCAACGAAGAATTGCAGTCCACCAACGAGGAACTGGAGACCTCCAAGGAAGAACTGCAATCGGTCAATGAGGAACTGTCCACGGTTAATGCGGAGCTACAAACCAAAGTGGCCAGCCTGTCGCAAGCGAACAATGATCTGAACAATCTGCTGGCCGGCACCGGCATCGGCACCCTCTTTGTGGATCTCCACTTACGCATCCTGCGGTTTACCCCGTCCATCACGTCGATCATCAACCTGATTCTGAGCGACGTGGGCCGGCCAGTGGCGCATGTTGTCTCGAACCTGGTGGGCTATGACCAGTTGGTGGCGGACGCCCAGGGCGTGCTGGATAGCCTGATTCCCCAGGAACGGGAAGTACAGACCACGGCGGGGATGTGGTACACGCTGCGCATCCAGCCCTACCGCACCCTGGAAAATATGATCGAGGGCGCGGTTATCACGTTTGTGGACATCACCGAGATGGTGCAAACGCGGGAGGCACTGCGCAAAGCGAATGACCTGCTCCAGCAATCGGCAATAGCGAAACCATGACCGCCTGCATTCTGTGGGTTGAAGATGAGCCGTCCATCGCCGAGATCGTTGATTTCGCGCTGACCAGTTCAGCCTCTGCCTCGCCGGTCAGCGTCAATCTCTCCGGTCGCCACTTGCTGCAACCCGGCTTCATCACCCAGTTGGCAACCCTGCTGGCGGCCTATCCGAACGTGCTGCCGCTTGATTTGGAACTGGAAATTCTGGAAACAGCGACTCTGGAGAACATGACCGCTGTGGCGACGTTGATCGCCGACTGCCGAGCGCTGGGCGTGAATTTCGCCCTGGACGACTTCGGCACCGGCTATTCCTCGCTGGCCTATCTCAAACACTTGCCGGTGGATGTGCTCAAGATCGATCAATCCTTTGTCAGTGTAACCATTCACCCCCCCACCCCAGCCCTCCCCCGCAAGGGGGGAGGGAGTCTTGCGAAGCAGCGAGTTGGCACTCCCCCTCTCCATTTATGGGGAGGGGGTTGGGGGGAGGGGTCTGAACGCTTACTTGTCAGTGATCTGCTGGCGGATGCCGAGGCACTGGCGATTGTCAAAGGCGTCATTGGCTTATCCCTGGCCTTCCGGCACGGGGTGATCGCTGAAGGGGTGGAGACGGTGGAGCAGGGCCGCTTGCTCATCGACCTCGGCTGTGATTTTGCCCAAGGCTACGCGATTGCCCGACCCATGCCTCCGGAGCAGATTCCCGACTGGATCGCCGGTTGGCAACCGCCGGTGGCGTGGCAGGAAACCACTTAGGCGATGTCCTGAAATGAAGTTCCCCCCTTTTAGCAAAGGGGGGTTAGGGGGATTTGGGTTCCGTTGCGGGTGCAAAATCCCCCCCGGCCCCCCTTTTTCAAAGGGGGGAGGTGAATGCGAAAATCAGCGGTTATACGGGTAGTTCTCAGGCACACTTTTCAGGAGTAGACCGACGTGGCGCGTGGCAAAAAATCTAAAAATGCCGGGACTGAACTCCCGATTAGCGATTACCGTTACGACATAACACGCAAGAATAACCCGCCGGCCAAAATCGCTGCTGAAGGTCATCTGCCGCTCGTTCCAAAAATTCAGTACCGCTACAGCCCGCGCCTTGACCCAGTGTTGCGTTCTGATCTAACCGGTCAGGCCGACCAATTGCCGGAGTTGCTGGAGGCGGCCCGAAACCGCCCGTTGACCGATGAGGAAGCCCGGTTATTGACGGAGGCGTTGCGCCATCAGCAACCGTGGTTGGAGTGGGCGGGGAAGCACGAGGCGCTGGCGTTGATTGTCGATCCGGTGGCGCTGCATATCCACGAGCGTATTAGCGCTCAGGCTATTTTAAAAGTCGCGGCGCGGCAGGATGTAACCCGTGATTTGTTTGCGGACCCGCAGCAGGATTATCGCCAGGCGGTGCAGTTTTATCAGCACGATATTAATTGGGCAAACCGGATGATTCTGGGCGATAGCCTGCAAGTGATGGCGTCGCTGGCGCATCGGGAGGATTTAGCGGGCAAAGTGCAGATGATTTATCTCGACCCGCCTTATGGGATTAAATTCGGCAGTAATTTTCAGCCAGAAATCGGCAAGCGGGAGGTGAAGGATAAGGAATCGGATTTGATCCGCGAGCCGGAAATGGTCAAGGCGTATCGGGATACCTGGACGCTGGGCGTGCATTCCTATCTGGCTTATTTGCGGGATCGGTTGATCGTTGCCAAGGAGTTGCTGACGGATAGTGGGAGTATTTTTGTGCAGATTTCCGATGAAAATCTGCATCGGGTTAGAATGGTGATGGATGAGGTTTTTGGGGTAGAGAATTGTGCGGGAGTGCTTACATTTAGAAAAACATCAGGTTTAACTGCTGATAGACTGGCTCAAAATTCTGATTATCTTCTTTGGTATGGACGTGATATTGATAAAATTAAATTTAAGCAATTTTTTGTAGATAAAGGAATTGATAGTGATCTAGGATTTTATAAATATGTTTGCCTTTCGTCTGGAGAAAAGTTTGCTTTATATTCTGGTGATAGCTCATTAAAAAATCAGAAAATTAATGTTTATTCTGTTGGTGATTTAACTAGCAGCCACTTTTACAATGAAGGGATGCTTCCTTTTTCATTTCAAGATAAATTTTTTAAACCTGGGGCGAGGTTTTGGTCTACTTCAATAGTCGGCTTGAATCGTTTAGCCAAGGCAGATCGTATTCATCAAAGTACTAATTCAATTCGTTTTATTAGATATTTTGATGATTTTCCAGTGCAGCCATTGACAGCTAATTGGACAGATACTGTCACTGGTCAATATCAAGATAATCGCATTTACGTTGTACAGACAGCAGAAAAAGTTATTGGTCGTTGTCTCTTAATGACCACCGATCCGGGCGATCTAGTTCTTGATCCAACATGCGGCAGTGGAACCACCGCCCAAGTCGCAGAAGCCTGGGGTCGCCGCTGGATTGCCATCGACACCAGCCGGGTCGCTTTAGCGATAGCCCGCCAACGGCTGATGACCGCGAAATTTGATTATTACCCGCTGAAAA
Source organism: Gammaproteobacteria bacterium (assembly GCA_020047885.1). The sequence continues at coordinate 7,164 of JAIFNF010000192.1, forward strand.
ACGAGGCTGAGGGCTTATCGGGCGGGTTTAATTACAAGACCGTTCCGCATATTACGCTTAAGAGCATCGCCCAAAATACCCAATTGGACCCGATTTTTGCCCGGCATGAACCGATCCTCGAAGCCCGTTTAGCCGACCTGAACAACGCACTGGCGCAGGTCAGCGACGACATCCGCCGGAAACTGGCGGGCAAGCTCCTCACCAAACAGAAAACCGACGGCAAACGCGCCATTACCGACGCCGATACCCGCCGCTGGCAACTTCCGCCCTCACTGCCAAAAGGCGCGGGGAGCGGATTCCAACATTGGACTGTGCCCTTCGATACTGACCCCGACTATCCCCAAATTCTGGCCGACGCCGTGACCGCTTACCGCACCGCGTGGCGGGCGAAAATGGACGAAGTGAACGCCTGCATCGCCGACAACGCCGAACAGGAAGAACTGGTAGACCAGCCCCAAATTCAACGGGGCATCGTGCGCGTTTCCGGCCCGTTCACCGTTGAAGCGGTGCAACCCCCGGAAATCTCGCTCGGCGCTTCACCCGCACCCCTTGAGGGGAATTTTGACGGCGAACCGGACGCCCTGGATACCGGCTTTGCCGCGCCGGGCGATGGGGAAATAGCCGCCAGAAACGCCGAAGCCTATCTCGATCACATGCTGCGGCTGCTCAAAATGGATGGCATCCGCTTTCCCAACAACCGGCAGATGGCCTTCACCCGCTTGGAACCGGTGCTGGGCAAATCCGATGTCTTGCACGCCGAGGGGCGCTGGACGGTCAAGGGCGAAGCCGACCCCGACCCGGACGGTTCCGCTACGGTCTGTGTTGCGTTCGGTCCACAATGCGGCCCCGTGACCGCCCGACAGGTGGAAATGCTCATCCGGGCGGCTTCCCGCCGGGGTTACGACGACCTGGTGATTGCCGGATTCAACTTTGACGGTCCCGCCCAGGCGGTCATTGAAGAAGCCGACAATCCCAACGTGCGGATTCATATCGCGCACATCCGGCCCGACATCAACCCCGGCATGACCGGACTGCTCAAGGAACAACCCGGCTCGCAGTTATTCACCGTCTTCGGCCAGCCCCGCACTCGCCTCAACGGCCCGGATCCGTCCGGCGAATACACCGTCACCATGGAAGGCGTCGATATTTACAACCCGGTGGATAACACCGTCACGCCGACCAAAGCGGACAAAGTCGCCGCATGGTTTCTCGACAGTGACTATGACGGGCGAACCTTTTGCATCACGCAAGCCTTTTTCCCCGACAAAAGCGCCTGGGACAAACTGGCCAAAGCCTTGGGGAACGTCATTGACGCCGAACGCTTCGCCGCACTGTCCGGCACCGAATCCCTGCCGTTCCTGATTGGCGAAAATCGGACTGTAGCGGTCAAAGTCATCGACCCGCGTGGCAATGAAGTCATGCAGGTTCATCGGCTCGAGGGCAGGTTATAAATGGCTGGATGGTAACCGTTCAGTCCCCCCCTTTAGCAAAGGGGGGTTATGGGGGATTTGGGTACCGTGGCGGGTGCGAAATCCCCCCCGGCCCCCCTTTTTCAAAGGGGGGAGATCAAGTCCTGTCTGGTATAACCTTTGCTGGAAATCATATAAATTCGTTGATCATTGCGGCCACCAGTCACCCGTGATTTGTTCCACAGTGAACGGACATTGATCAGGAAACGTGGTTATGGGTAATTTAGTTTCTCGTCCTGCCTTACGACGAGCGCTGGCATAAACTTCATCGATCAAAGTGATTAACTGCGGTTTAAAACTTGGACTATCTTTAAGTATCCAATTCACCTCTTCACGACCATTATCAATACTATCTTCCCAACTATTACTACGACGATCAGGTTGATAACGCCATTTGAGCAAGTGCAGGATGATATTTGCCAAATAGCTTCTGATAGATCGACGATCACTTTTACCCATACTCTCGATTTCCTCAATAAGATTCTCGACATCAATCGCCGACAATGCCCCTTGCCGTAGTAAATCGGCTTGCTGCTGCGTCCAGAGATAAAAATCAGTTTGGTAAGTGGTCATGGCTTAACTCCTATTTGCGCCAGCGGGTGCGACATAGGCACCAGGAGATTCCTAGCGTAGACTCGGACTGGTATAGCGTCAATGTTTAACAAAAATCGCGCTGGTGACGCCGCAGTTTTATTTTTAAGTATTTGAAAAATATAAATATATTTTAAAATAAAACAAACTAGGGAAAATACCTAATCCCACAACCTGTAAAGAACTGCTATATCTCAAAGCGTAAATAACAATCCCTCAATTATTTCTTTGGAGTCCAGCAATGATTACTGTGAACCTACGCAAGCAAGGCGCTGCCACTGTCATCACAATTCCTGATATTGTGCTGAAAAAACTCGATATTAGCATTGGTTCTACATTGGAACTGGATATTAGTAATAGTGCATTCATTGCGCGGCCCCTCCGAAACCCAGCCCGCCGCCGCTATACCTTGACTGAACTATTGCGTGGCGTCACCCCGGAAACCGTCGCCGCTTTACGAGAAGAAACAAATTGGACGCGTGAGGGCGAGCCAATGGGACGTGAAATCGGATGACACGGCGGCGTATTGCTCAACCGGGCGACGTGTATTGGATTGACCCAAATCCAATCGTCGGACGTGAACTCAAAAATCGCCATCGATGGGTCGTCATCACGCCTAAAGCGATTAACGCGCTGGGTATCGCCATGACGGTACCGGTTACCAGTGGCGGTGCGTTCGCCCGTGAAACAGGCTTGACCGTCGCAATTACCGGATACGATACAATGGGTGTTGCCGTTTGCAACCAAGTGCGATCTTTTGATCTCGAAGCTCGGCAACGCGCAGGTACAGCCCGTTATATAGAAACACTGGACGCGATCATCACAGCGGAAATTATCAACCGCGTGATCAGCGTCATTGATCCGGCAGATAGCCACCCATGACCGACCCAAAACAACCCGAAATCCCCATTCAGCCGGTTGATAAACCGATCATTTGCAGTCCCTACGACGAACCCAAAGACCACTGGGTTTACGACGCACAGACCGGCGCAGCCAGCCATGCCGGAATGCGCCGCCCAGCGAGCTACTGGTATCGCACCGAGCGCACCGGCTCCACCCAGTCGGAAATGTTCGCCGAAGAACAGCGCGACGACCTGCCGCTGGTCAACCGCCTGCGGGCCGATGTCCGGCGCTGGCGGGAATCCGGGTATCGCGGCGCATCCAACGTCACCCGCGAACTGCTCCACCACTGGACCCGGCCCGACCGCCCGCGCCGCCTGTTCTTCTGCCAGCAGGAAGCCGTCGAAACACTGATCTATCTCGCTGAATTGCGCCTGACCGGCAAAACCAGCCGAACCGGCTTCAAAACCTTCGAGGTCACGGACGCCCATATCCGGCAACTGCTGGCCGGGGAAAATCCCGAACTGGCCGGCGTCGTCACCGATACCGGCTTCTTCCCGACCCTGGCCGACCAGCCCGCTGATCCAGCCCTGCTGCCGTTACGCCGCCTGGCCTGCAAAATGGCCACCGGTTCCGGCAAAACCGTGGTCATGGCGATGCTCATCGCCTGGGCGTTCTGCAATCGCGGCCTGAATCAAGGAAACCGCGACTATCCCGCTGCCGTGCTGATCTGCTGCCCGAACCTGACGGTAAAAGACCGGCTGCAGGTGTTGCGCCCGGATGTCCCCGACAACTACTACGCCGCCTTTGATCTGGTGCCCCTCAAATACCGACCCCGGTTGCAGAGCGGCAAGGTGCTGGTGACCAACTGGCACGGTTTCCAGCCGGAATCCGCCCACAAGGACGGCGACCGCACTTACGCCGTGGTCAACAAAGGCCCGGAAACGCCAGCGGCCTTTGCCCGGCGCATTCTGGGCGACCTGGCCGACCGAATGCCGATTCTGGTCTTGAACGACGAAAGCCACCATTGCTGGCGACCCGCACCCGATCCCGATGCCACGCAAATCGAAGACGAAGAATGGCAGGAAGCTACGGTCTGGGTCGAAGGACTGGATCGGTTGAACAACGCTCCGGGCAACGGCCAGACCGGCATCCGCTGGTGCATCGATCTCTCCGCCACGCCCTTTTACCTCAAGGGCAGCGGCCACCCGGAAGGCCGACCGTTCCCATGGATCGTCAGCGACTTCGGCCTGGTGGACGCCATCGAAAGCGGTATTGTGAAAATCCCCCGGTTGCCGGTACAGGACACCACCGGCCGCCCGGATCCCAAATATTTCAAGCTGTGGGAATCCATCAAAAACAGCTTAGAGCCTGCCGAATTACTGCCGGGCCGGGCGCGGAAACCCCGACCCGAGGTGATTTACCGTGAAGCGCAAGGGGCATTGCTGCAAATTGCCGGACAATGGGTCGAGCGGTTCCGCTACATCGAAGCCGCGATGCCGGGCCAAGAGCGGGTGCCGCCGGTGCTGATCATCGTGTGCGATAACACCGAGATTGCCGAAGTGTTCTATCGCCAGATCAGCGGGGAAACCGAAATCGAGGCGGTGACTGAGGCGGAGGTCGATGAAGTTCTTGCTGAACATGCCGAAATCGAGCCTGCTCCCGCCCGCAAGAAAAAGCCGAAGCCGCGTACCGTGTACGGCCAGGGCGCGGTTTATCCGGAGTATTTTTCGAATACCGCCACCCACCAGCGCACCCTCCGCATCGATTCCAAATTGCTGGCCGAAGCCGAGAGCGCCGATCCCGGCAAGAACAAACGCGACGCCGCCGAAGCCCTCCGGCAGGTGGTCGCTACCGTAGGCAAGCCGGGGCAACCGGGTGAACATGTCCGGTGCGTGGTGTCGGTGGCGATGCTGACTGAGGGCTGGGACGCCAACAACGTCACCCAGATTCTCGGCTTGCGCGCCTTTCTGAGCCAACTCCTTTGTGAACAAGTGGTCGGGCGTGGCCTGCGCCGGATGGATTACACTCCCGATCCGACGACCGGCTTGCTCACTGAGGAATACGTCGATGTGTACGGCATTCCCTTCTCGGTGATTCCCTTCAAAGGGCGACCGGTTCAGGCCGCGCAGCCCGAGGATCGCCCCAAGAACCACGTTCACGCCCTCCCGGAGCGGGCCGGATTCGAAATCCGCTTTCCCATCGTCGAAGGCTACGCCTTCGCCCTGCGCAAAAACCTGATCCGCTGCGACATCGCCCAAATGGAACGGTTGATTATCGAACCCAACCGAGAACCGACGGCGACCTTTGTCCGTGCGGCGGTCGGTTATCAGGTCGGTTCTGTGGCGCAAACCGGCGGCTCCTTCACCGTTGAAGAGCAGAACCGCGAGGACTATTACGCCAGTACACACCTGCAAACCCTCCAGTTTCAGGTCGCCAAACGAATTGTCGAAGACCTGTCCGGCTACCCGCAGGACGGTACCGACCAGCGCCGCCGGGTTCTCCGTCTGCAATCCCGGCATCAACTGTTCCCCCAGGTCTACCGCTACGTCGAGGAGTACGTCCGGCACAAAGTGGATTTTCAGGGCCAGCACCGCTGCGAACTGGGGCTGGAGAAATACATGCAACGCCTGGTCGAGCGTCTGCGCGACGCCATCATCCCGGACGACACCGAGGGCGAAACGCCATTGCTGCCCCTGCTGAATCGCTATAAGAACATCGGCACGACGGCGGAAGTGGATTTCAAAACCATGCGGCCCTGTTTCGCCACGCAGACCAGCCATCTCAATCAGGTCGTGACAGATACCCAAACCTGGGAAACCAGCGTCGCCTTCAAGCTAGAGCAGGGTGTTCACGACCGCACCGTGCGCTGCTACGCCCGCAACGACGGCCTGGGCCTGACGATTCCCTACGACTACATGGGCGTCGATCACACCTACGAACCGGATTTTCTGGTACGGTTACACACACCAGAGCCGGGTGAGATGACGTTGCTACTGGAGGTGAAGGGCTACGAAGACGACCAGACCCAAGCCAAGCATACCGCCGCCCAGCGCTGGATCATGGCGGTGAACCACTGGGGCCAACTGGGACTGTGGCGATTCCATGTCTGCCGCAATCCGCAGGTTCTGGATAAAGAACTGGCTTTTCTGGTGAAAGGGTTGTCTTAGGCGCCTTCCGGTAAAGGCGATACCGAGCGGGGCGTGATCTCCCCCCTTTTCCAAAGGGGGGAACCCATCAGCGTTACTGGTATATTCATTGAATGAAATCGCCTTAGCAGGATGTCCCCCATGCGTAAATCTCCCCGAATACCCCGCCGGAAACCCGAAGCCGCGTCGCCGGTCCTGCCGTCCGCCACCCCGTC
>JAIFNF010000208.1 GCA_020047885.1 Gammaproteobacteria bacterium
TTTGATCCGGGTTCCGGGTTCCGGGATGAAGCGGATATCAATATCGAACGGACTGGTGAGATCCGGTTTCTTGGGTTGATTGATCTGAATTTCCGGTGGTTTGACCGGAATCGCGGCTTTCTTGAGCGAAGCGCTCTTGGGCGGTTGGGCCTGTTGTGCGGCTTCCTCAACAGTGATGAGTTGGAATGCGTGACCGGAATTCCATAACGCCATACTGATGGAAAAGAACAGTGCGGTTTTTTTCATCGTTCAAATCCTGTGGTGTGCTCTGAGGGGATTATTATGCGAAATTTATCGCCCCGCGGGTTGCAATGTCTCGAAGGGCGGCGGCGGTGGTGCGATATGCGTCACCCACGCCTGCCCGGCCAACTCCGGCACCAGCGTTAACGGCAGATTCAGCGTGGCATTCGCTGCGTTCACCTGAACTTTCAACTGACGTTCAGCGGCCCACGCCTTTAGTGGCGCTCCGGCCGCCGCCTCGCTCAGCACCAGCGCCACCGGCTGCGGTTTCGTATCCCCACTCGCCCGCGCCAGCACCACCTCGCGCACCAGTGGCGGCGTCAGTTTCAACCGCCAGGCGTGCCGTTCTCCCGCCGTCCGGCCCGCCAGCGCCTCCCGCCACCGTTCATCAGTCCAGCGTTGCGTATCGCCGAAGCTGAAAAAGCGGTAGCGCGCGCCCCGGTAGCTTTGCCGCTCCACAGTCAGCACCGCCTCGCGGGCGAAACCGGTCGCCGCATGGAGAATGTCCGGTTGGCGACCGTCCACCCCGGTATGCACGTCTACTATCACCGGCAGGGAAGCCCGCCCGACCAGTTGATCCAGCCGTTTGGGCAAGCCGCGCAGAAAGGCTTGCTCGTCCAGTGCCAGTGGTTTGCGGATTTCCGCCACTTTCGCCGCCCGCTGCAAGAGTTCACTCAATTCCTGCCAACGCGGGCGCAGGGTGTCCGGGACTCGCCGGGTCAGATCGGCGCTGAAAGCCTGCAACCGTTGCATCGCCTGGGGCGCGGCTTCAATCACCGCGCCACGTTTCGCCGGATCAGCGGGTTCCATGGCGATGCCCTTGCTGGTCGCAGTATAGGATTGCGCCTGATAGAGCAGTTCGGCGTGTTTGAACTCGGTCCACAGCCCTTTGATGGTTTCAATCCGTTGCGATTCGTCGGCGTTGGGGCCGTTCAAATACGCAGCGAAGGCGTTGACCCGCAAACCTTCCAGTCCCTGACCGCCGGTGGCGATCTTTTGCAGTTCGGGCCATTGCGGATAGTTCTTGAACGCGGTTTCTCCGTGTTGCGTCAGCGTTTGCTGTAGCGATGGAACGCCGAGCGCCGCCACCCATTCATCCACTAATGGCCGCACTTTAGCCGGGCCGAAACCCTCGATCACGCCCAGCCCCAGCGGTTTCTTCGCCGAAGCCTGACCTTGCCAGGCACCGGTTGCGGCGTAGACCAGCCGTTGAAACACCTGGCTGTCCAGCGCCTCCAGCAACGGCGCAAACCGATAGCCGGTCAGGACATCGCGGGCGCTCAGACCCGGTTCCAGTTTGCCAACCTCGACGCTGGCGTGCAGCACTTGCGGTTGTCGGCCTTCCTGTTGTGCTTTTTTCAGCAACGCCTGGCCCCAGACTCGTGGATCGTCCGGCTTCACAGCCGCGCCGGCGTGGTTGAGCCAGTCCAGACTGACGCTGGCCGCTTGACCGGGCAGCAGATCGGCAATGCCGGCCTGTAACGCACTGACCGCCTGGGCCGGTTCCTGATCAGGCGCAGCCGTCAACCGCGCCAGTTGCGCCAATTGTTCCAGCAGCCGGTCGCCGGTTGCGGCATCCAGCCCCAGAGCCGCGCTGGGCGCGAGTGGGAACAATGCAGTCGCGGCGTAACGGTAGGCGCGGAAGAAGCGCTGGCGGGCTTCGCTCTCGGCATAGGCGGCACGGGGCAGAAATTGCGAATAGTCCATCCGGTAGCCGAACAGCGGCGAGGGCGCTTCACCCGCGGCAGCCTGTACTAACTGATATTCCGCCTTGGATCGCTCGCTCAACCCGTCCGGCTGTTCCGCCAGCAACGCCTGAATCAGTTGCAGGACATCGCGGTTGGCGACCGTGGCCGGAGCGTCCGGCTCACCGGCCAGCGCCTTGAGCAGCGCTGCCGCCGCCGCATTCAACCGGGGCGCGACGGTTTCGGTTTCATAGACCGGCAAGGTGTCGTGCCACAACCGGGCTATGGCATGAGCCAGCAGATCGACGGTGATCAGATCGCCAATCGCCAACTCGCGGTTTTCTTCATACAGCGCGGAAAAACTCAGGGTGGTTTCCGGGGCGGAGCCGAGTACGCCGCTGTAGCGGTTGAAATCAGGTGGGGCATCGCTGCCGTGCGCTATGAGCGGCGCGGTTAGCAACAAGGTCAGGACGCCGCCGCCGGCTAGATTGCGCCAGGGGCGGGATGCAGAGGACAACAGTTGAGGCCAGCGCATGGGAATGTCTCCGGTCAGATGGGTTGAAGGATAGGTTATGAAGTATTGACGGACATGCTGCCGGTTTGGAACCGTCTCGGCTCGGTTATTTTTTCCGGGTTGAGGACGGCGGCGGTCAAAATCCCCCCAGCCCCCCTTTTTCAAAGGGGGGACACAATATGCTGCCAGTTCCCCCCTTTAGCAAAGGGGGGTGAGGGGGGATTTATAGCCTTTACCGGAAATTGCCTAATTGTCTTACCTTTGACTACACTTGTTTCTGTTGCGGGGCAACAATTAATAACGGTAAAGCGGAGAGGCATAACGCAATGAACGGACGGGCTTGGATAATCGGATTGCTGGCGGTGATGGTGGCGGGGCTGATCGGGGTCGGCAGTTATTACCTGGGGCGACAACCGGAGCGGGATCGGTCGTTAGAAGCCAGCCGGGCGGTAGCGATTTCCCCGGTGGCTACTGGCGAGACCGGACTGGATGGCCAACGGGTGGCGCTGGTCATCGGTAATGGCGACTATGCCGAGCGGCCATTGCGCCGCCTGGTGCAGGATGCCGGCGATATGGCGGCGTTGCTGAAAAAGCTCGGTTTTACCGTGACGGTAGCGACCGAACTGACTTTGGAGCAGATGGAGAGCCGGGTGCAGAAGTTTGTCGCCAGCGCCCGCGCCGCCGAGGTGCGGTTGTTCTACTACTCCGGGCATGGGGCGAATTACCAGAATCAGAGCTATCTGCTACCGGTCGGCCACGGGATCAACCGGGCTTATGACATGAAGCGCAAAGCCTACCCGCTGGATGCGCTGCTGGACGGTTTGAAAGAGGACGCGCCTGGCGGTGTCAACGTGGTGTTGCTGGACGCCTGTCGGGATGAACCGTTTGGCAATCAGAGCAAGTCGGTGGGTGGCGGGAAAGGGCTGATTCCGGTAGCCACCGCTGGCGCAGGAACCTTGGTGGCTTATGCGGCGGGATCGGGCGAACAGGCGATGGAACTGGCCGGGGATCGGAATTCGCTATTCACCAAGTATCTGCTGCAACGGCTCAAGGAACCGGAAGAAATCCGTATGGTGCTGACGCAGGTGCGGGCGGGGGTGAAAGCGGAGAATCCCGCGCAAGTGACCGAAACCAGCGACAAACTGGATCAGCGGTTGTATTTGGCCGGGGAGCCGGGCCAGCCGTCGATCATGACCTGATCGCGTGGCAATCGGCGGAGAAATGCGGAACGGCAGCGTGTTTCGAGGCGTATTTGGAGGATTATCCGAAAGGGCGGTACGCGAAAATGGCAAAGGCGCGGTTGAAGCCGGTGCCGGTGCCGCAGACCGTAGTGGCGGCACCAGCGGAGCAACCCCCCCCCGGCTCGACAACGGCAGGCGTTTGAACCGGAGATGGTGGCCATCACCGGTGGCTGTTTCCAGATGGGCAGTCCGGTATCGGAGCCGGGTCGAGACCGCGACGAACGGCAGCACCGGGTCTGCGTCGAGAGCTTTGATATCGGGAAATACGAAGTCACACAGGGGGAATGGCAGGCGGTGATGGATAGTAACCCATCGCGTTTTAGGAGTGGGGATCGTTACCCGGTCGAGAGTGTCTCGTGGAACGACGTGCAGGATTATGTCCGGGAATTGAATCGGCGAACGGGTCTAAAGTACCGGCTGCCGACCGAAGCGGAATGGGAGTATGCCGCACGGGCGGGTACAACGACGCCCTTTTGAACGGGGCGCTGTGTGACGACCGATCAGGCTAATTACGATGGCAATTATGGCTACGGTGATCAGGCTTGTCGGGCAAAAACAAAGGTCTATCAAGAGAAGACGACCCCAGTTGGTTGGTTCCCGGCCAATCCGTGGGGCTTATATGGCACGATGGGTAATGTTTGGGAATGGACCTGTTCCGAGGGTGATGAGCAATACAGTGGCACCGAAACGCGCTGTTTTTCTGAAAATAGTACATCAAAAACCCGTGCGGTACGCGGCGGATCTTGGTACAACGGCCCTACAAGGATACGCTCGGCCCACCGATCCTGGGTTTATCCTACTACGCGCGATGATAACCGGGGTTTTCGTCTCGCCAGATCGTTATAACCCTTTATTCTTTGAAAATCCCCCCTAACCCCCCTTTTTCAAAGGGGGGAACTTCATGGGAAATCGCCTTACCCATTGACCTCCCAATCTACAGGGCTAAACGAAATCGCCCTCAATCAATGCCATTACAGGAGACAATCATGCAAGTGCTGCATCTGGATAATCTGCCCGATTTCGCCCAGCGCGAGCTTTTGGATTTTTACCAGTTTTTAGTGGGAAAGTACGTTATCAAACAACCGGTTACCCATCAGAAACCCTTCTTGGTTCCCCGGTTGGTGAAACCGTTTGAACCTATCCGCCGTGGGGAACTATATGAGCGGTGATTCCTTCATTGACTCAAACATTTGGCTATACGCTTTCATGGATGAGTCTTCACCAAAACATGCCCCCGCAAAGGCGCTGATTGAGCAAAACCGGGTTGTGCTGAGTACGCAAGTGGTTAATGAAGTATGCAACAACCTGATTCGTAAAGCCGGCTATA
>JAIFNF010000141.1 GCA_020047885.1 Gammaproteobacteria bacterium
CCGACGCCCGTCGCCCGGATGGCGTTTTTCAAGGTTCGTTGCCTAATCATGTCAGGTCCCCCAACACATCAATTAATCTGGTGCATGACGGCGCGCGCTCCTCATGCGTTGCGGTAAAGATACCGCATTTCGTGGTTATATTGCAACTTTTGTTTCCATTTCACAACTGAATTTGTTGCTAACTTGCGAAAGTCGAGATCCAGTTTCCTCAGTGATCCCTGCTCCTCATGCCCCAGTGGTGCCTTTTTCAGCATCTCTCGGTACTACCGCAGTGATGCTTCCTGCTGCCCGCCAGACGGTAATAGTCTACTGTCCGTGCTCCCCATCCATGATTTGTGTTACGTTAGCACCAAAAAAGTCAAAAACAACAAATTTGATAATGCAAGTCTGATCGCTAAAAACGATTATATTCCCGCCAGGGCAACGGGTTTCGATTGCCGCCATAGCCACACCATATCTATAGCGAAGGACAGCGTCAGTACGCCTAATGCCCCGGCGGCCAGCCAGGCCGAAACTGGCGGAATCAATGGCGGTGTCAGGCACAACGCCAGAACCGCGGTTTGCATCACGCACACGGTTTGCCGACGGCGACGCGGCGGTAATGGCGCATTCAACCAGGGCTGCCATCCACCCAGCGCCACGAAAATGTAGCGTAATGCCCCGGAGAGCAGGACCCAGACGCCCGCCTTGTCGAATTGCCAGACCAGCGCTGCCAGAATCAGAATCAAAAAAGCATCGACTTCCATATCAAACCGGGCACCGAATGGACTGTGCATCCCACTGCGCCGCGCCAACCAGCCATCCACGCCATCCAGCAGCAGCGCCATTCCCGCCAGCGCCGCCAGCAATCCGGCCAGTTCCGGCATCTGTGCGGGTTGCCCGATCAGTCCCGCCAACAGCGCCGCGATACCGGCGCGCACCAGCGTAATGGCGTTAGCTGCGCCGAAACGGGTCAGTGGTTGATGCAGGTGCAGAAAGGGACTCAGGGCCAGCAGGAATCCGGTGAAAATAGCGAGCGATTGAACCGTTATACTGGCGGGCAACTGGAAAATCCGGGCAAGGGTCCAAGCGCTGCCTGTCAGTAACAGCAGCGCCGGGAGGATATGCAGCAGCGTACTGAAGATCAGCGCACGGTTCATCAGTGCCCCAGTTTCTGGTGACTCACTGGCTATTCACAGGATTCCAAATCCCCGGCCTGAATGGTGGCCAGTCGTGACAGGACTCTTTCGAGTTCGCTTAGCCCCCCGGACAGACTTTGGTTGAGCAGCTTGTCCAACAACGGTTCCGGCAGATGAATGGCCGCCGCCTGAATTTGCCCCACCAATTCGGCTAACCGGGTGGCATGGCGCTTCCCGTCAGCCGCCCATTGCTGGATTTGCGCCGCCGCCCGGACTGAGGATTGCTGATCGATGCGGTCCGGGAGATGGGTCCGTAATTCGACCACCTCACGGCCAAACTGGTGGCTGAGGTTGCGCAACTCATCCAGCGGTTGTTGAATGGCGTCGGGCGTGCGGTTGTGCAAAATATCGCTGGCGCTCATCAACACGGTGAGCGGGGTGGCTAATTCATGGAGTAAAGCGCGTACCGCTGAGGTGATCGCCATACTGGTCCCTCCGGTTGCCTGAAAGTATCCACAGGATAGAAACGATATGAGCATAGCTGAATTTCAACACGCTCGAGCTTTTTGGTTGACGGCACCCGGTTGTGGCGAATTACGCCGGGAAGGTCTGCCATTCACCGGGCCGGATGAGGTGCAAGTACGAACGCGGTATAGCGCCATCAGTCGTGGCACCGAGAGCCGGATTTTTCGCGGCGAGATGCCACCGAGTCAATACGCGGCGATGCGTGCACCGTTTCAGGACGGCGAACTTCCCGGACCGGTAAAATACGGTTATTGCAATGTAGGCTTCGTTGAAATTGGGCCGCCGGCGCTGCTGGGGGAAACCGTCTTCTGCCTGTATCCGCATCAGGATCGCTATGTCGTTCCCGCTGCTGCCGTGACGCCGGTGCCGCTAACGATTCCCGCGGGACGGGCGGTACTGGCGGCGAATCTGGAAACGGCGCTGAATGTGTTGTGGGACGCCGCGCCGCGATTGGGTGACCGGATCACCGTGATCGGTGCCGGGGTAGTGGGCTGTTTGAGCGCCTGGCTGGCCGGACAATTGCCGGGTTGCCCGGTGCAATTGGTGGATATTGACCCCGGCAAAGCCCGTATCGCCCAATCCCTCGGGGTGCGCTTTACCTTGCCAGAAGCCGCAGAAGGTGGGCAGGATATCGTCATTCATGCCAGTGGCGCGCCTGCCGGACTGGCGACCGCGCTGCATCTGGCCGGCTTTGAGGCAACCGTGGTGGAAGCAAGCTGGTTTGGTGCGCAGTCGGTCCCGCTCCCATTGGGTGAAGACTTTCATGTCAAACGCCTTAAAATACGCAGTTCTCAGGTCAGCCAGATCGCGACGGCTCAACGCAGCCGCTGGAACTTTTCACGGCGGATGGCGACCGTCATGGCATTGCTGGATGATCCGGTTCTGGATGGATTGATTAGCGGTGAAAGTTCATTCGAGGACTTGCCGCAGACCCTGGCCGAATTGAGCCGGAATCCATCCGGCGTATTGTGTCATCGCATTGTTTACTAAGTGCTTACCACCCGGAATTTTCCCATGTACACCGTTTGCGTCCGTGATCATTTCATGATCGCCCACAGCTTTCAGGGGGCTGTTTTTGGCCCCGCTCAGAAGATGCATGGGGCGACCTACGTCGTCGATCTGGAACTGCGTCGTCCCGACCTCGACCCTGACGGCGTCGTCGTGGATATTGGCAAGCTCAGCGACAGTCTGCGGGCGGTGCTGGCCGCATTGAATTACCGCAATCTCGACCAGACCCCGGAGTTTGCTGGACGCAATACCACGACCGAGTTCCTGGCGCGGGAGATTTTCGACCGCATGGCGGTATGTATTGAGGAGAGGCAACTGGGACCCAACACGGCTGAGCTGAGTTCCATGCGCGTCACCCTCCGCGAATCCCATGTCGCCTGGGCATCCTATGAGGGCGTACTGTCTTGAGCGCTGCGCATTTTCTGATTCCCGGTGATCCGAATCGACGCACCGGCGGCACGATTTACGACCGGCGCATCATGGCCGGGTTGGAATATCTGGGGTGGCAAGTTGGCCTGCATTCGCTGGACGCCACCTTTCCCATGCCGACGCCCGCCGCGCTGGATGAAGCCGACGCCGTATTGACGGGTTTGCCGGACCAAGCGCTGACGATCATCGACGGCCTGGCGCTGGGCGCGATGCCGGAGGTCGTGGCGGCTCACCGGGAGCGCTTGCGGCTGGTCGGGTTGGTCCATCACCCGCTGGCGCTGGAAACCGGTTTGCATGAGGCACAACGCCAACAATTATTCGTCAGTGAGCGTGAGGCGTTGCGTTCGGTGCGGCAGATCATCGTGACCAGTCCCAGTACGGTGCGGGCGTTGGCGGATTACGCGATTGCGCCGGAACAGTGTGCCGTGGTGCTGCCCGGTACTGATCCGGCCCCATTGGCGGTTGGCTCCAGCAGTGACGAAACGGTGTTGCTGTGCGCGGCCAGTCTGACGCCCCGCAAGGGTCATGCGGTCTTGTTTGAGGCGCTGGCGCAACTCAGGAAATCTGACTCCCCTCGCCCTATGGGAGAGGGGTTGGGGGTGAGGGGAGACTGGCGGTTGCGTTGTGCGGGCAGCGAGGCGCATGACCCGGTGACCGCCGCAGCCTTGCGCAAGCAGGTTGAGGATTTGGGGTTGACTGACCGTGTGGAGTGGCTGGGCGAGTTGGGAACCGCTGATCTACAGACTGCGTACCAGCAGGCCGACGGGTTTGTGCTGCCGTCCTTCCATGAGGGCTATGGCATGGTGCTGGCCGAGGCGCTGGCGCGAGGTTTACCGATTATTAGCACTACCGCTGGTGCGATTCCCGACACCGTGCCAGCAGATGCCGGGCTACTGGTTCCACCTGGCGATGCGACCGCATTGGCTGAAGCCCTGGCGCGCTTCATGGACGAGCCGGGATTGCGGGAACGGCTGGCGGCTGGCGCTCGATCCGCCCGGCTGACGTTGCCGGATTGGCCGACTGTCAGCGCCCAGTTCGCTAACGTGCTGGAAGCGGCAGCGGCGCGATGAGCGGCTTTTCCCCGGAGTGGCTGGCGCTGCGCGAACCGGTCGATGCGGCTTCACGCCATGCGGAACTGACCACCCTGCTCCTCGACTGGCGGCGTTCCAGGTGGGGTGAACAACGGCTGTCAGTGCTGGATCTCGGCAGCGGCACCGGTGCGAACTGTCGATTTTTAGCGCCACGGCTCGGTGGAGATCAGCACTGGCGACTGGTGGATCACGATCCCGCATTACTGGCGCACAGTGCAGCGTTGCCGGGTTCCGTGGAACGGCAATCGCTGGATCTGGCTCACGATTTGGAGCAACTCGATTTCCAGGTCGTGCAACTGGTCACGGCCTCCGCCCTGATCGATCTGGTGTCCGCAGAATGGCTGGAACGGCTGGCCCGACGCTGTCAGGACGTCCAGGCGGCGGTGTTGATCGTCCTGACCTATGACGGAACTATCGTCTGGGAACCCGTGTTGGATGGCGACGCAACCGTTGCTGAGTGGGTGAATCGGCATCAACGCACGGATAAAGGGTTCGGACCCGCGCTGGGTCCAGAGGCCGCGCCCACGTTCAAAACCTTGCTGGAAGCGCGGGGCTATCAAGTGGACCTACAACCCAGCCCTTGGGTGTTAGCCCCGGAACAGGCCGCGATGCAGACCGCGTTGCTGGCAGGCTGGATCGCGGCGGTTCATGAAATTGCGCCAGATACCGGGACGTGGCTGGAGGACTGGGCGATCCAACGGCGCAGACTGATTGCCCAGAGCCAATCCCGCCTACAGGTCGGCCACTGGGACTTGTTCGCTACTGACCGTCAACTCTGTATCCCATCGATATAGCCGACTGCGCCCGCCCCGATATTCGCGGCGTTGGCTTCGTCGGTATCAATATGCATGGCCAGGCGGAAATCCGGATGCACACGCACCCGCACGTCGCCGAAGATCAGCTCGCGGTCGCCTTCCACCCGCACCCGCACCCGATGTCGGTCGCGCAGGCCGAATTGCAGCGCGTCTTCCGGCGACATGTGAATGTGCCGCAATGCGCAAATCACCCCCTTGTCCAGAACCACGGTTCCGACCGGTCCTTCCAGCGTCAGACCCGGACTTTGCTCAACATCGCCCGACTCGCGGATCGGCGGCAAAATGCCCAGTTTGAACTGTTCGGTCATGGCGATTTCCACCTGGGTCTGCTTACGCGCCGGGCCAATCACCCGCACCCGATCCACCCGCCCGCGGGGACCGACCAGATTCACCTGTTCCTTGCAGGTAAATTGTCCCGGCTGGGATAACGCGATATCCGGGGTCAACTGATGGCCAGAGCCAAACAGCGCGTCCACATCGGCCTGCGCCAGATGGACGTGATGCGCCGACACTTCAATCGGGATCGGCGCTTTCTCATGCTGATGAATGATCGCGTCGATGAAGTGGCTGGACAGGGTGTGCAAGGTTTCCCGGGCGATCATCCGTTCCTCATCGCTGGGGATCACCAGAATCCGCACCGGCGAATCATCAGTGGCGATATCGCACGTTTGCCCGTCCTGAACGGCGCGATTCTTCGCCTCATCAATGACCACGCCCAACCGGCGCAACCCCTGACAACTCATGCTCCGCACGCCCGCGCTGCCCTGCCCAATGCCGCCGGTAAATACGACAGCGTCCAGACCGCCCATCACCGCCATGTACGCGCCGATATACTTGCGGATGCGGTAGCAGAAGGTCTTAAACGCCAGCAACGCTTGCGGATTGCCGTCACGGGCGGCGGCTTCGATGTCGAGCATGTCGTGCGACACGCCGGACAGTCCCTGCAAACCGCCCAGCCGATGGATCATGTCGTCCAGCGCATCACGATCCAGATGATGCGCCGCCATCACCTGCAACAGCGCCCCCGGATCGATGTCGCCGCACCGTGTACCCGAGATCAGACCTTCTGCTGGCGTCATGCCCATGCTGGTATCGACGGAACGCCCATGATCGACCGCACAGAGGGAGGCGTCATGGCCGAGATGACAGGAGATGATCTCCAGTTCGTTGTAGGGACGCCTGAGAAATTGCGCGGCCTTGAGCGCGACATAAGCGTGCGACAGGCCATGAAAGCCATAGCGCCGCACCCGATCCTGTTCGTAGTAGTGGTAGGGCAATCCGTACAAATAGGCGTAAGACGGCAAGGTATGATGAAACGCCGTGTCGAATACCGCGACGTGTGGAATCTGTGGAAACCGTCGCCGGGCTTCCTGGATCACCCGCAGATTGACCGGATTTTGTAGCGGGGCAAACCGGGCCAGTTCCTGGATTTGGTCTACAACCGCGTCGGTGATGAGCACCGGCCCCTCAAACAGTTCCCCGCCATGCGCGACCCGGTGACCGATAGCGGTAATGTCGGCCAGGCCGGTGGGAAGCGCGGTCTGCAATTCGGTAACCAGTGCCGAAAACGCTTCCGGGTGAGCGCCGCCGGGTAGTTCGCGGGATCGGGTTTCGCCACGGAACTGCCAGGTATGAGTCATGCCGTCATCGCCAATCCATTCGATGCGCCCGACAATATCGTTGGCGTCGTCAGCCGTATCGTAGAGGTGGTATTTCAATGACGCTGAGTCGCTGCTGATGACCAGCAACATTTCCGGCTTATCGCTGTGCAGTTTCAATCCGTAGGGATCCGTGCTGCTCCTGAGCGCCGAAGACTCCAGATCCTTGCGGGTATCCGCGGTTCCCAGTTGGCGTGACCGCTCGGAGATCATTTTCGACAGCAACCGGATCGCTGGCGGATGCGTCACCAGCACGGTGGAGAACAGTGCCTGGGGGATGAGGAGCGCCTGACAGCGGGTCACGCCAACGATATCGGCCATGCGCTTGTCGCCGGTCATCACCGCCATTTCCCCGAAAATGTCGCCGGGTTTCAGCGTACCGAGCGGGTGGATTTGGCCGCGGTCATCGGTATAGGACGCATTGGCAACGCCCTCAACCAACACCCCAAAGAACCGACCCTCTTCGCCAAATTTAACAATCGCTTCGTGGGGTTCAAAGGTGGTCACCGGTGAAGCACTCACCAGCGATTCCAGTTTGTCTACGGGAAAATCCGCAAAGAGCGGAACCTGTTGCCGCAGGAAGGCAATAAGGCGCTCAACATTGATCTCGGTCATTGAGGTATTTCTCCTTACAAAATAGTCAATTACGCAGCGTCGACTGCAACCGGGTCGCCTGAACCAGATTGCGCACCGCCGGATCAAACACCAGTCCGATTTTAAACAAGCGGGTCATCAACCACGCAACCGGCAATCGAACAGCACGTCCTGACCCATGCCGTAGCGGCGACACGGGGGACGCAAGCCCTGGGATAAATCTTCAATCACCGGCAAAGTGATACCGGGGCGTCCGGAACCGATGATCAGGGGGGCGATGGCAATTTGCAGTCGGTCCAGTAGACCCGCTTGCAGAAAAGCCGACACGGTCAGACCGCCGCCTTCAATAAAGATCCCGAACAGACCACGTTGATGCAGTTGCCGCAGCACCTCAGCGAGGGGTAATTGTGAGCCGTCGCCCGGAACGCCGATCACCTCAACCTGACCCAGTCCCGGCTGATCCGCCAGCGCTTCGGCGCACACCAGTACCGTCGGCGCTATGCCATCCTGGAACAAGCGATGTTCAGGAGACAGGCGGCGGCGGGGATCAAGGACAACGCGCACCGGATGCGGACCGGCAACCCGTCGGGTGGTCAACTGCGGATTGTCGCATTCCACCGTGCTGGCCCCGACGATGATGGCATCGCAGAGGGCGCGCAGCCGGTGCAAATGGGTCAGGTTTTCAGAACCGTTAATGTGGCAGGACGCGCCGTTCACGGTCGCAATGCGCCCATCCAGACTTTGACCGAGATGCGCGAGAGTAAAAGGTCGGGTTCGGCAGGCCAGCGCCAGCGGCAGGTAGAGGTCCAGTAGTTCCGCGCCCGCTTCGGTCACGGGAATCCGCGCCGTCCAGGAACCATCATCGGCGATGTCAAGGAGCGGTGCGCCGTGGTTCAGCCCAATCTCCAGGCGTGGAGGTAGCGTCGCCAGCGTTCGCCAAATCCGGCGCACTTCCAGCAGCAGCGCCCAGCCGCTTTCCAGATCAATAATGGCCGGATCAGTGGTCATGCGGGGGATAACCGGGCGTAGATGTCACCCGAATTTCCGGCAGAAAGGAGCCGCTGCAACTGCCCATCCATCGCCCTGGCATCCAGCCAGTGCACCGACTGCAAGCATTGCGCTTCGCCAACCGACCAGTTGAATTGGTACGTTCCCAAGGTCGCCAGATAGGCGACACCCTCCCGCGCCGCTTCCAGACAGGCGGGCAAATATTCAAAGGACAAGGCGGGAATCGGTTGCGATAAGCCTTTCAGCACCGCCAATTCATAACCCTCCACGTCGATTTTGCAGAATGCAGGGAGTCCGTAACCGGCGATCAGTTCATCCAGCGTCGTCACCGTGACCGCAACGCGCTCATTCCAGCGCACGGTCGCAAACCCTCGCTCCTGTTGCACGGTGGCAATCCAGGCGGGCGACAACGTGGTGACGGTGGGGGTGCGGGAACTGATCAGCAATTCTGCAACGCCCGGTGCTGCGCCGACGGCTTGTTGAACCAAGGTAATTTGGGATTGGTTGCCAAACCAGCGCCGCAGCAGCGCCATGCACTCCGGTTGCGGCTCCACGGCAATGATCCGGGCGCCCAGCGGCGTCCAAGCCCGCAAGCGACTACCAACGTGGGCACCAATGTCAAAGCAGAGATCGCCGGGGCGGATGAATGGCGCGTAAAACCGGGTCAGGCGGCGGCGGCGAAACGGAATGGCGTGGTACATCAGCACCGAACGCAGCAATCCCCACTGCCGTTCAAGACCGAGCCGGATGTTCACGGGTCAGTCGCCAACCCGGCGAAAATCGATCAACTTCCGATCGTCGCCAAACCGCATCTCGAACCGGCCATTGATCCCGTCCAGCGTGACAAAGCGCCGCAGCCATTGCGCCGGAAACTGAATCCGTCGCCCGTCGCTGGCCCGCACAACGACTTGGCGGGCGACGCCCTCATAGTAGCTGCGCATCTGTTCGGCGGTCAGCGAGAGGCGAAAGTGTACGGTGTCCATCGGCAAATTCCTGCCCGTCCCGCTCGTTCACGGTTCCTGCACGGAAGCCGCAGTGGCTTGAGCAGCGCGGCGGCGCAGCAGCAGACGCGAGATAAAGATGCCCACTTCAAACAGCATCCACATCGGTATGGCCAGCAGGGTCTGCGAAATGACGTCCGGCGGGGTCAACACCATCCCGACGACGAAAGCGCCAACGATAATGTAGGGACGTTTGGCGGCCATGGCGTCAGGGGAGAGAATGCCCAATAGCGCCAGAATGACCGTCGCCACCGGTACCTCGAACGCCACCCCGAAGGCAAAGAAAATCGTCATCACGAAATCAAGATAGCGGTTGATGTCGGTCATCACCGCGACGCCTTCTGGTGCCGTGGTGGTAATGAAACCGAAGAAGATCGGCATGATCAGGAAGTAGGCGAAAGCCATGCCGCAGTAAAACAGGATCGTGCTGGAGAACAGGACTGGAATCGCCATCCGCTTTTCGCGCCGATACAGGCCGGGCGAGACGAACGCCCACACCTGATAGAGCACCCACGGCATGGTGACGAACACCGCCAGAATCAGGGTAAATTTGAGCGGCGTCAGGAATGGCGACAGCACATCAATCGCAATCATGCTGCTGTTGGCGGGCATGTGGCGGGTCAACGGCCCGGCCAGGGCGCTATAAATGGGGTTGGCGAACGGCGACATGGCCACGAACACCAGCAGGATGCCGCCCACCATGCGCAGCAAACGGGTGCGCAATTCCAGCAGATGACTGATAAACGGCAGTTCGCGGTCGGCGTCGGACACGGGTCAATTCACAACAGGCGGTGGGGGAGAAGCGGGTTTTTCCAAATTGATCAATCCCCCCTGCCCCCGGTTTTCAAAGGGGGGTGGCACTTTCTCTAACACCCCTTTTTCAAAGGGGGGTGGCGAAGCCGGGGGGATTTCGCTGGCCGGGGAGTCAGCCACCGGCGGTTGCCAATCAGGCGGCGGTGGGGCAGAAACGGCGCCGGGTCGCCAGCCGGGCGGCGGACCGGGATCATCAAATTCGGCCTGAATATCCCGCTCAATCGCTTGAACCTGACTGGTTAAGTCCTTCTTGATGTCGTCGATGTCGGTCAGTTGAACCTGCTGGCGCAGTGACTGCTTGATCTCTTCCAGATGCAGTTCACGATCAACCTCGGCCTTGACATCAGCGACCATCCGCCGCGCCTTGCCCAGCCACATCCCGGCAGTCCGTGCCAGTCCCGGCAGGCGCTCAGGGCCGACCACGATCATGGCCACGACGCCAACCAGGACCATTTCCCAGAAGCCGATTTCAAACATGGGGGCGCAGTCCGAGCCTTAAACCTTGTCCCGTTCCTTAACCAGCGGATCGGCGACACCTGCCGTCCGTTCCTGGGTAGCGGCCTGTTCGAGCTTTTTCGGATCTTCCTCGGCGGTTTCGGGTTTGCTGCCTTCCTTCATAGAATCACGGAAACCACGGATGGCCGAACCCAGATCGGAGCCGAGATTACGCAGCCGACTGCCGCCGAACAGGACGAGGACGATAACCAGAATCAGGGCGAGTTCCCAAATACTGAAATGCATGATGGTGGACCTTGAAGGGAAGTAGGAGAGATAGCGTTTTAGTCGGCGGGGCGTGCGGCTTTTTCGACCAGGCCGGAGGTGCCGACCCGGCGTTGCAGTTCATTCAGCACGGCGTCCGGCCCCAGACCTTGATGGGCGAGCATGACCAGGGTGTGAAACCATAAATCAGCGGTTTCGCGCACCAAGGGTTCGGGGTCGCCGTTCTTGGCGGCCAGCAGGGTTTCCGCGGCTTCCTCGCCGACCTTTTTCAAAATGGCATCCAGTCCCTTGGCGTACAACCGGGCGACATAGGAACTGTCAGGATCAGCGTGCTTGCGCGCTTCCAGAGTCGCTGCCAGTTCACGCAGAATCTGGTCGCTCATGCGCCGTAAATCTCGCGGGGGTCTTTGATGACGGGATCCACCGCGACCCATTGACCGTCGCGCAATTCCTCGAAAAAGCAGCTTTGCCGCCCGGTATGACAGGCGATGCCGCCGATTTGTTCGATGTCCAGCAGCAGCACGTCGGCGTCGCAATCCAGGCGGATGTGCTTGATCTTCTGGGTATGGCCGGAGCTTTCGCCTTTGTGCCAAATCTGTTGCCGGGAGCGCGACCAGTACACGGCTTCGCCGCATTCAACGGTGCGTTGCAATGATTCCCGGTTCATCCAGGCCATCATCAGCACCCGGCCACTCTGGGCGTCCTGGGCGATAGCGGGAACCAGCCCGTCCGCTGTCCATTTAATCTGATCCAACCAGTTTTCAGTCATGGGTGTTCTCGTGTTCACAATCTGACTTCAATGCCCCGCGCCTGCAGGTGGCGCTTGGCTTGTTCAATCGTGTATTCAGCGAAGTGGAAAATACTGGCGGCCAGCACGGCGTCGGCCTTGCCGAACAGCACGCCATCGGCCAGATGATCGAGCGTTCCCACGCCGCCGGAAGCGATCACGGGAATGCTCACCGCTTCGCTGATGGCGCGGGTCAGTTCCAGATCAAAGCCGCGTTTGGTGCCGTCACGATCCATGCTGGTCAGCAGAATTTCCCCAGCGCCATAGTCGGCCATGCGCCGCGCCCATGCAATGGCGTCAATGCCGGTCGGTCGGCGGCCGCCGTGGGTGAAAATTTCCCAGCGCGGCGATGGTTCCCCCCTCACCCCCAACCCCTCTCCCACCAGGGGGAGAGGGGAGACAGATTTGGCGTCAATGGCGACGACGATGCATTGATTGCCGAAACGTTCGGCAGCTTCGCGGACGAACTCGGGACGGGCAATGGCGGCGGTGTTGATGGAGACTTTATCCGCGCCAGCGTTGAGCATCCGCCGCACATCGTCCAGGGTGCGAATGCCGCCGCCCACTGTCAGCGGAATGAACACCTCGCTGGCCACCTGTTCAACGACATGCACCATCGTTTCCCGGTCGTCAGAACTGGCGGTAATGTCCAGAAAGGTGATTTCGTCAGCGCCTTCCTGATCATAGCGGCGGGCAATTTCCACCGGGTCGCCAGCGTCGCGGATCTCTACGAACTTGACGCCCTTGACCACCCGGCCACGATCCACATCCAGGCAGGGGATGATGCGCTTGGCTAATCCCATTTTAATAACTACTCCACGGCTTCCGCCAAGCGCTGCGCTTCTGCCAGATCGATCACGCCATCGTACAGCGCCCGACCGATGATCGCGCCCATAATGCCTTCACTCTCAACCGCGCACAGCGCCCGCACATCGTCCAGGGTGCTGACCCCACCGGAGGCAATGACCGGAATCCCGATGGCCTGCGCTAATCGGACGGTGGCCTCGATGTTGACACCCTGCATCATGCCGTCGCGGCCAATGTCGGTGTAAATAATCGCTTCCACGCCGTCGCGTTCAAAGGTCTGCGCCAGGTCGATCACGTTGTGCTTGGACAACTTGGACCAACCGTTCGTGGCGACTCGTCCATCCCTGGCGTCCAAACCGACGATAATGTGGCCGGGATACTCCAGGCAGATATCGTTGATGAAGTGCGGTTCCTGCACCGCCTTGGTGCCGATGATGACGAACTGAACGCCAACGCTCAGGTATGTCTCCACCGTCGCTTCATCGCGGATGCCGCCGCCCACCTGAATGGGCAGGTCGGGGAACGTCTGAGCAATCTGGCCGATGACCTGAGCATTCACCGGTTGACCGGCGAACGCGCCATTCAAATCCACCAGATGCAGGCGACGTGCGCCGGCCTTCACCCAACGCTCGGCCATAGCGACCGGGTCGTCCGAGAAGATCGTTGAATCGTCCATGCGGCCTTGACGCAACCGCACGCATTTACCATCTTTCAAATCAATCGCGGGTATGAGCAACATAATGGCTTCTTCCAGCAGCGCAGATTTACAGTGGACAGTACGGATAGTCACTAACCACTAGGGTTTCCACTCCGCAAAATTGGCGAGCAAGCGCAAACCGGCTTGCGCACTCTTTTCCGGGTGGAATTGCACAGCAAAAATGTTGTCCCTGGCAATCGCCGAGGCAAAGTCGAAACCGTACCGGGTC
>JAIFNF010000034.1 GCA_020047885.1 Gammaproteobacteria bacterium
GGGACGCTTACTTCTCGATGATCGCCATGATCTCGTCTTCGCGCATGACGACCAGATCTTCGCCGTCCACCTTCACTTCGCTGCCCGAATACTTGCCAAACAGGACCAGGTCGCCGACCTTGACATCCAGGGGGCGCACGTCGCCATTCTCCAGCAACTTGCCACGACCGATCGCCATGACCGTACCGCGTGACGGCTTCTCAGCCGCTGCGCCGGGCAGGACGATGCCGCCCGGGCTGGTGGTTTCTTCTTCAACACGCTTGATGAGTACACGATCATGCAATGGACGAATGTTCATTGATTACATCTCCTTGGAGGGGTTGGATTCAGTGACTTGAGGTGGGCGCTGATGCTGTTAGCACTCGGCTTTGGTGAGTGCCAATGATATTCAGCGCGAACCCGCTGTCAAGGGGTTGACCAAGAAGTGGGGCAAGGCGGGAAATTTTCAAGGGGCGCAGTGAAGAAAATTGCCGGGCGGGGAGTCTATCGTTACGCTTGGCGTCGTCAGGCGTTCCCGTCTTCTCAAGAGGAATTGGTTATGGACAGTCAACCGCTGGTGGTCTATTGCACCTGCCCGGATCCCGCTACTGCCGAGCATATCGCTGAGACCGTGGTCGATGAGCGGTTGGCCGCTTGCGTCACGATCATTCCAGGGCTGACCTCGATCTACCGCTGGCAGGGGGAAATCCAGCGGGATGTAGAACTGTTGTTGATGATGAAAACCGGCAACGCGGTTTATGCGGGATTGGAAGCACGCATCCGTGAACTGCATCCCTACGAAGTCCCGGAAATTATCGCTCTGCCAATTCAGGTGGGTTCGGCAACCTATCTGGACTGGATCGCCGATAACACAGGAACGCTGGTATGAGAAAAATCCCCCCTAACCCTCCTTTTTCAAACGGGGGAATCGCCGGGTTCTGGCTCTGGCTGACACTGCTGGCGATGCTGCTGGCGGGACCGGCGGCCGCGGGACTGTTTGACCGCTTTAGCAGTTCCGAGGAGCAGCGAATTCTAGAGGCGGATGAGGCCTTTCGGCTGACGATCAGCGCCATTGACCCGCTCACGCTCCAGGCGCGGTGGGTGATTGAGCCGGGCTATTACCTGTACCGTGACAAATTCCGATTGACGCTGATTGACGCGCAGGGCGCGACCATTACCGGTGTGGACATTCCCGCTGGTGAACTGAAAGACGATCCCTATTTTGGCCCGCAGCAGGTCTTTCACAGCGAAGCAGTGATGATCGCCCGTCTGCAACGCACCGCGGACAGCACGGGCGTGGTCGAGGTGAAAGCCGACTACCAGGGCTGCGCTGAAGTGGGGGTGTGCTATCCACCACTCACGCAAACCGTTGCTGTTTCCCTGCCCGCCAACACCCCTCGCTCGGAAGCGGGAACCGGGTTGGAGGTGCAGGCTGTTGACGCCCCGCGCCCAGTGGGAACCGAGTTGGAAGTGCAAGCCGTTAACTCCCCTCGCCCGCCTGCGGGAGAGGGGGTGAGGGCGGAACCTGAGCAGGATCGTTTGGCGCGCCTTCTCGGCGAGCAGCATTTTCTCGCGATTCCCGCCTTCTTCGGATTCGGCCTGCTCCTCGCCTTCACGCCCTGCGTTTTCCCCATGGTGCCGATTCTCTCCAGCCTGATTGCGGGTCAGGGCGCTCATCTAACCCGGCGTCGAGCCATAGCGTTAACCCTGACCTACATACTGGCGATGTCCGCGACCTATACCGTGGTCGGCGTACTGGCGGCGCTGCTCGGTCAGAACCTTCAGGTCTGGTTCCAGAATCCCTGGGTCATCAGTCTGTTCAGCGGCCTGTTCGTACTGCTGGCGCTGTCCATGTTCGGCTTTTACGACCTGCAACTGCCCGCGTTTCTCCAATATCGGCTGACTGAATGGAGCAACCGCCAGCGCGGCGGCCGTTATGTCGGCGTCGCCATCATGGGTTTCCTGTCAGCGTTAATCATTGGCCCGTGCGTCGCGCCGCCCCTGATTGGCGTACTGACGTTTATTGCTGCCACTGGCAACCTTGTTCTGGGCGCTACGGCACTCTTCATGCTGAGCCTGGGCATGGGCGCACCGTTGTTGGTGATCGGTGCCTCTACCGGTCACTGGCTACCACGCGCCGGTCATTGGATGGAGCGAATCAAGGCAATTTTCGGCGTCATGCTGCTGATGGTCGCGTTGTGGCTACTGGAGCGCATTCTGCCTGCGGCGCTGATCATGGTGCTGTGGGCGACTCTGCTGATTGTGACGGCGACCTACATGGGCGCTCTGCAAGCGGTGGCGCATGGTGCGCCGGGTTGGCGGATGCTGGTCAAGGGCCTGGGCATTGTGCTGCTGATTTATGGCGTGTTGCTATTAGTGGGCGTCGCAGCAGGCGGTCGCGATACCTGGCAACCGTTGCGTGGCGTCAGTTTTACCGCCAACGCTCGCGAAGCGCCTGGCTCGATTTTTCAACCGGTTAAGACCGTGGCCGATGTGGAACGCGTGGTGCGTAATGCAGAGGGTCAGCTCGTGATGCTCGATGTCTACGCGGACTGGTGCGTGAGCTGCAAGGAACTGGAACGCTTCACGTTCAGCGATCCGTCGGTGCAAGCGACCTTGGCCGGGATGGTCGCGCTCAAGGCGGATGTCACCGCGAATGACGTGGCTGATCAGGCACTGTTACAACACTTTGGTCTGGTGGGGCCGCCCGCCCTGCTGTTTTTTGGCGCGGATGGCCGCGAGCGTCCCGAACAACGGGTGGTGGGATTTATTGATGCTGCTGAATTTAATCGGAATGTACAGAGCGCACACGCCCGGAAGACCAACGAATAGAGCGATTTGCCCGCCAAAACATGGCAAAATATTTTTCCAAAGCTACTTTTAAACCCTATCCATCTGGTTTTCTTTCCACTTGCCGAGGTCAGCACCCCACCATGAACAAGCCCAAAAAAGTCGCCATCCTCACCGCCGGCGGTTTAGCCCCTTGCCTGAGTTCGGCCGTCGGCGGACTCATTGAGCGCTACTCCGAGATCGATCCCAGCATCGAGATCATCTGCTATCACAGCGGCTACAAAGGACTCCTGCTCGGTGACTCCTACGTGGTTACGCCGGAAATTCGCGAAAAAGCCCGGTTGCTGCATCGCTTCGGCGGCTCGCCCATCGGCAACAGCCGGGTCAAGCTCACCAACGTCAAAGACTGCGTGAAGCGCGGCTTGGTCAAGGAAGGGGATGATCCGCAGAAAGTCGCCGCTGACCAACTGATCAAGGATGGCGTCGATGTCCTGCATACCATCGGTGGCGACGACACCAACACCGCAGCCGCTGATCTTGCCGCTTTCCTGGCCAAGAACAACTACGGTCTCACCGTCATCGGCCTGCCCAAGACCGTCGACAACGACGTGTACCCCATTCGGCAATCGCTAGGTGCCTGGACCGCTGCGGAACAGGGCGCTCACTACTTCCATAACATCGTCGCGGAAAACAACGCCAACCCGCGCATGTTGATCATTCATGAAGTGATGGGTCGCAGTTGTGGCTGGCTCACCGCCGCCACCGCGCTGGAATACCGCAAACTCCTCGACCGTGAAGAATGGCTCCCGGCTATCGGCCTCGAACGCTCGGAATTTGACGTCCATGCCGTCTACATCCCCGAGATGGAAATCGACATCGCTGCCGAAGCGCAACGGCTGCGGGCCGTTATGGATCGGGTCGACGACGTGAACATCTTCGTTTCCGAAGGTGCCGGTGTTGAATCCATCGTGGCCGAACTCCAGGCGAAGGGGCAGGAAATTCCCCGTGATGCGTTTGGCCACGTCAAACTCGATGCCGTTAATCCTGGCAAATGGTTTGGCGAACAGTTCGCCCAGATGATCGGCTCGGAAAAAACCCTCATCCAGAAATCCGGCTATTTTTCTCGCGCTGCCCCGGCCAATCTGGAAGATCTGCGCCTGATCAAATCCTGCGTTGACCTGGCGGTGGAATGCGCCATGCGCCGCGAACCGGGCGTCATTGGTCACGATGAAGATCGTGGCGGGGTGTTGCGGGCTATCGAGTTTCCGCGCATTAAGGGCGGCAAACCCTTCGATATCGACGTTCCCTGGTTTACCGAACTGCTGGCCTCTATCGGTCAACCGAAAGGAAAGAAAGTCGCGGCCAGCCACTAAGGCTATTTGAAATCAGGGCTTTTCACCGGTGCTGCCTGTTCCAGATGGGCAGCATCGGGGAAGTTTTCAGCCACGGTCTATCCGCAGACATCGGCCAGTGCTTCAGACGCGGATGATCCATTCGGGATGAGCAGAGGATTCGGCAATACCGGACGCTTCGACTTCGGCCTCGGTTTGCAGCAACTCGCGCCAGTCTTCGGCCGTGTTGACAAACCGTTCCAGAATGCTCGCCAGGCTCTGGGTATCGAGGGGACGCCAGGCTGTCGCTAAGGCCAGCACAGCATGCGGCGGCTCGTCAACCGACAGGCTCAACGTCGCTCCCAAGGTCCCGCGCCAAAACAGGTTGCCTCGCAACATGGCCATCAACAAGTCTGGACGATCCTTGACGGGGCCAAAATCGGTATAGAACCATAACTCCTCATCAGCGGGCCGATGAAGAATGTCGATGTCCAAGCGACCATCAAAACGCAGCGCGCAGAGACCTTCATCATCCAGTTGCAGTTCACCAAGGCCGATACGCGCACCAAGCTCGCGCATCAAGGTCGCCAGTGCGGGGTCCAATAACATACGGTTTCTCCCTGGTTGACACGTCGTTCAGCCACCAAGCCGGGCAACTACCGCGGCCCGAGCCTGGGACAAAATGTCGGGCTGGGGTTGCCAAAATCGCTGGATCTGGCGCGAGGTTCGGTTCAACCAGACCCCATCACTGCGCACGAAGGCGCTGTCGATGACCACCATCTGTTCATCCACTGCCAATCGACCGTGACTCCGGGCCTGCTCAAGCCCCTGCCAGAGGGGTTCGAGATGACCGAACATCGCCTGAATCTCGGCCCTGGCCTCATCCGGGTTCGTGTAGGCCCCACCCCAGGGGATCTGCAGAAACAGCGCCAGGGGTCCCGAGACCAGGAAATAATGCAGCGCCCAGGAATTGACGCCACGGCCATCAAATCCCAGTAATACATAGTCCGGCCCGGTACTGTCCAATACCTCGTCGCGATAAAACTCGATATGGTACGGCCCAGCTTCCAGTAACGGGCGGGTGCTGAACAGAAACTCGCCGACGCTCTGTAACCGCTCGGCAAAGCCATCGGGGATCCAGGGAAACGGCAATCCTTCCCGAACGAAGAGTTCGCGTGCCTGGGTCAGCGGGGAAGCGGGTTCAATAGGCATAGTCTGACACGCTTTTGCAAGAGTTAAACTGGCGGTATCCGGGGCACGGGTTCACGCGTAACATCCCAGATCGCGGGCAACATAACTGGTATGACCATAGTATGCGAAGGCATCCTGTTTCAAGGCGGTCGTTGCTCTGGCCCCCTCCCAGCGATCCGGGGGTATAATTCGACCTTGCTGTTCCAATTGGTCGATATGGTTATTAATCGCCTGCAGGCGATCCTTGGCGGCATTAATTTCATCGGGAGTCAGCAGACCTTGCAGGTCCTGTTCCAGTCGTTCCGGGGTCAGCTTGCGAAACGCATCACGCATCTCGGTATCAATCACCGTCGGCAACATCACCCCGCGATAACCTTTATGCAATACACCCGGCGCATGAGCGATTTCATTGGGATCTTTGACCGCTTGGCCGAAACACTGATCGTTATCAATGCCAGTGACCTTATGGGTTGCTAAATCGATAAAATAATTATTGCCATGCCGGTCTCCCTGAGCGACCAGGGCATCGAACAACTGTAGTTGGACTAGCTGGCGACGGATCTCCGGGTCATGAAAGGCTTGATGTCCACCCCCATTTTTGATCACCTTAGCACCTTCACATCCCGGGGCCAAGGCCATCACCGTACCCAGTTTACCGTTATGAATACCGATTTCAGTACGGGGAATGACATCAAATCCCAAAAGTTGACTGACTTGATAACAGGCGATATTACGTCGTGCCATTTGCGGATTGTGTAAATCAATACCGATCATTCCCGATACCCAGCCACGCTCGACGGGTTTGAACAGATTGGGTTCGCGTTCTGGCTTGTATACGCCCACAAATGGGCCTTGCAGAGTATTGTAAGTACCCTTGTAAACCTTATTGAACGCTCCTTGACCCAACTCTTTCATTTTATTATCCACCAAATTGCTGTCCTGGAAGCTGCCGACAATAGTCTTGTCACTGATTGGGATGTCAAGGCGTCGGTACTCCTGGCCGCCCGCAACGCCAATACCGGCCTTCTCAAGCAATATCGCTTCTTGCGGCGCAAAACCAGCGAGTTCATAGGCTTTGGCCTTATCCAGTTGACCGCCCACTACGATGAAATCGACCATTTGGGCGGCAGTAAATTTCATTACTTCGAATGCATCAATATCGTCAACTTTCCCGCCAGCCTGCAAAAAAGCGATCATCTGGCCTGAATTGAAACCTCCGTCTTTAAGCCGGTCAATATCATCAACTTGCCCGCCCGCTTGCAAAAAGGCGATCATCTGGCCTGAATTGAAACCTCCGTCTTTAAGCCGGTCAATATCATCAACTTGCCCTCCTGCACGTAAAAAGACGGCCATCTGATCACTGTTCAGCCCTGCACCCGCGCAGCGCTCGATCTCCTGGTAACTGATATGACCGTCAGCGAATTGCCGAGCAGTTCCGGGGGCGACACCGGCCTGTTTGAGTCGGGCGGCTTCCTGCAAACCCAATCCCTCGCGCCGGAAATCCAGGGCTTCTTTCAAACTGAGGCCTGCTGGCCATTGCCCGCCAAGTTCTTTAAGCTCGCTGCGTAAGTCGTACAACAAGGTCGCTTCCAGGGCAATCTGGCCTTGGAACTCCCCAATGGCTTCTTTATGCGTGTGTTTGCTACCCTGGAGATAGGAAACTGTACCCTCGGTTAAGTGACTTAAATGATTCATTAGCCCGGACAGGCGATCCTCGGTAATCCCCTTGTGAGCTGTTTCCTGATGATAGCTTTCCAGGCCGCTCAGCAGGCCCTTATAACCGGTGGACATCTTGATCAGGCCAAAGAAACGATCTTCCTTTGGATGGCCTGCCCGTTCGATTAATGCTTCACGGGTCGGCAGACTCTGATACCGAGCCTGATCTCTGAGCTGGATTGCGCCATGGCCCTGTTCTACTTGGCGTGACTCCAGCGGGGGATGGTCGCGCTCTGCCTGAATGCCGATATCCAACTGCAGCGGAGCCGAACGAACCTCTACCGTGTGCTGTTCAAGCTGGCCTGACTGCGGTTGCTGCAGCGTGATGTCCTGAACTCGAGGCCCTTCAACGGGGTGCGAACGGGAGATAGACGGAGATAGACACATAAGACTGAGCCATACTTGCGGATGTTGTGAGACAACATTAATGGCGCTCCCTAGGGGTTTCGAACCCCTGTTCCCGCCGTGAGAGGGCGGTGTCCTGGGCCACTAGACGAAGGGAGCCAGAGATGTGGCGTCTTGAAAGGAAAGTTGTATTATACGCACGCTTTAGGATCATACAAGAGTTCAAAAATATTCCTTGGAAGCTCAAACGCCCTCTCTGACCGTCATCCCCCGCCCCCAGCACGTCATCTCGCGGGCGAATATCAGCCCTAATGCGGTTTCCGTCCTTTACCATCTGCACCGTGCCGGCTATCGCGCCTGTCTGGTCGGTGGTGGTGTGCGCGATTTACTGCTGGGCCGTGAACCGAAAGACTTCGATGTCGTCACCGACGCCCTGCCCGAGCAAATCTACCATTTGTTCCGCAACGCCCGCCTGATTGGCCGACGTTTCCGGCTGGCGCATGTCCGGTTTGGCCAGGAAATTGTTGAAGTCGCGACCTTCCGCGCTTATAGCGGCGGGGGCGATGAAGACGACGGGGTCGAGCGCGCTGCGGATGGCCGCATCCTCAGCGACAACGTCTACGGCAACATCGAAGAAGACGCCTGGCGGCGGGATTTCACCATCAACGCGCTGTATTACGACATCGCCAATTTTGCCGTACTCGATTACGTCGGCGGCATTGCCGACCTCGAAGCCGGACTGATCCGGCTGATCGGCGATCCAGTGCAGCGCTACCACGAAGATCCAGTGCGGATGCTGCGGGCGGTGCGTTTCGCCGCCAAACTGGGCCTGCGGATCGACCCGGCGACTGAAGCGCCACTGCACCATCTTGGCCACCTGCTGGCGCAGATTCCGCCGGCCCGCCTGTCCGATGAAGTCATCAAGCTGTTCATGGGCGGCAGCGCCCTTCAGACCTTTGAACGGTTGCGCCATTACCGCCTGTTCGGCTGGCTGTTCCCAGCGACCGAGCGCTGTCTGAGCCGTCAGCAGCAGCATTACCCGAGAACCCTGCTGGTGCGGGCGCTGGCCGATATTGACCGCCGCGTGGCCGACAATTTGCCGGTCAGTCCTGCGTTTCTATTTGCCGCTCTGATGTGGGAGCCGATCGGTGAGCAGCAACGCCATCAACAAGGGCAGGGCTTGCCGGAACATGAAGCGCTGCTGGGTGCGATTGATGAGGTGATTCACGCGCAGATTCCCCATGTCGCACTGCCCCACCGTTGCCATGCGATGCGGGAAATCTGGGAGCTACAGCCACGGCTGGCGCAGATCACTGGCAAACGACCATTGCGATTAGTCACGCATCCCCGCTTCCGGGCGGCCTATGATTTTCTGGTCTTGCGGGCTGAAACCGACGAATTGGCGGCGGAACTGGCCGAGTGGTGGACCCGATTTGTGCGGCTGGACGAAGCCGGCCGTGTGGCCATGACCCAGCCCCCCAAGAGCAAGGGTAAAAAAGGCAAGCCGCGTCGGCGGCGTAAGCCCCGATCAGCCAGCCCGGAGTCCGCCCCGCCTGACCCCGACGCCTGAACCTGCTACGGATCCCATGCGTCCTGTCCGGGCTTACATCGGCATTGGCAGCAATCTGGATGACCCGGCAGCCCAGGTTCGGCAGGCGTTTCAGGCGCTGGCCGACCTGCCCGCCAGTCGGTTCATTGCCCATTCACCCCTTTATCGCACCGCTCCGGTGGGTGGGCCACCGGATCAACCGGACTATGTGAACGCCGTCGCGGCTCTGGATACCGAGCTATCCCCGGAGGCCTTGTTGACGGCGCTCCAGCAGATCGAAACCGGCCAGGGACGGGTGCGCACGGTGCGCTGGGGGCCGCGCACGCTGGATCTGGATGTGCTGCTGTACGACGCGCTGCAACGCGATGATCCCCGCCTGACCCTGCCGCATCCCCGCCTGCATGAACGGGCGTTTGTTCTTTATCCGCTGTACGATATTGCCCCGGATTTAACCCTTCCTGGTCGGGGGGCGCTGAGTGAATTACGCAAAAATTGCCCGCCATTGTCCCTGATCCGTCTGGACAGCCCGAATGAACCGGCTACGATAAGCCGGTTCGTCAAATCTTCATTCAACCCCGTGAACCCGCCGTCGCCGCTGGAACTGCTGCTGGCGTTGGCTCCACTCAAGAGTAGGCCATGTACCAGGAACTCTCGACCCGCAAACCGATCACGCTGACCACCCTGGCGAAAATGAAACGCGACCGGGAGAAATTCGCCGTACTGACCGCCTATGACGCCAGTTTCGCAGCGCTGTTCGAAGCGGCTGGCGTCGAGGTCATTCTGGTCGGCGATTCCCTGGGCATGGTGGTCCAGGGTCAGTCCACCACGGTGTCGGTGACTATGGAGGATATGATTTACCACACGCGCCTGGTAGCGCGGGGTTGCCAGACCGCGCTGCTGATGGCCGATATGCCGTTTGCCAGCTACGCGACCGTTGAGCAGGGGGTTCGCAACGCCGCCCGGCTGATGCAGGAAGGCGGTGCGCAGATGGTCAAGCTGGAAGGCGGCGGTGCGCTCGCCGAGACGGTGCGCCAACTCAGCCGTAACGGTATTCCGGTCTGCGCCCACCTGGGGTTGCTGCCGCAATCGGTGCATAAACTCGGCGGCTACAAGGTGCAGGGTCGGGAAGAATCAGCCGCCCAGCAGATCATCGATGAAGCCCTGGTTTTGCAGGAGGCCGGAGCCGACGTGGCGCTGGTGGAATGCATCCCGGCGGAACTGACGGCGCGGTTGACCGAGGCGCTGGATATTCCCTTGATCGGGATCGGTGCCGGGCCGAACTGCGATGCGCAGGTGCTGGTGTGCTACGACATGCTGAACATTACCCGGGGACGCCGCCCCAAATTCTCCAAAAATTTCCTGGCCGGTTGCGATAGCCTGCAAGCCGCGGTGGAAGCGTATGTCCGGGCGGTTAAAAGCGGCGAGTTTCCTGGCTCTGAACACTGCATTGCCTGAAGGATATTCTCTTATGCAAACTGTCCACACGATCAATGAATTGCGTACCCAGGTCAGCGCCTGGAAGCAGGCCGGGGAACGGGTCGCTTTGGTGCCGACCATGGGGAATCTGCATCCGGGACATATCCACTTGGTAGAACGGGCGCGGGAATGGGCGTCGCGGATCGTGGCCAGCATTTTCGTCAACCCGATGCAGTTCGGCCCCAATGAAGATTTCGCCGCCTACCCGCGCACCTTGCCGGAAGACTCTCGCCAATTGGCCGCTGCCGGGCTGGATTTGCTCTTCGCGCCCGGCGTTGCCGAGGTTTATCCGCGCCCGCTGGAGGCCATGACGCAGGTCATCGTGCCCGGCCTGCCCGCCGTGCTGTGCGGGGCCAGTCGACCCACCCATTTCATCGGCGTGACTACGGTGGTGACCAAGCTATTTAATATGGTTCAGCCGGATGTGGCGCTATTTGGCGAGAAGGACTGGCAGCAACTGGTCATTATTCGCCGGATGGCGGCGGATCTGGATACGCCTATCGAGATTATCGGCATCCCGACGGTGCGGGAAGCGGATGGGCTGGCGATGAGTTCCCGCAATGGCTATCTGACCGCCGAACAACGGGCCATTGCGCCGACGCTGTATGCGGTTTTACGGACGACTGCCGAACGGTGGCGGGTCGGAGAACGCGATTATGCCGCTCTCGAAGAAGAGGCTAAGGCGCGGCTAACGGCGTCCGGGTTCCAGCCGGATTATCTGGAAATCCGGCGAGCGGATGACTTGCAACGTCCGGCATCGGACGACGCCGCCCGTTCTTTGCGGATTTTTGCCGCTGCCTGGTTGGGTCGGGCACGGCTGATCGATAATCTGGCGATGGAAGGCGGGTGACTGAAGATGATCCGCAGGTGGCGCAGATGAACGCAGATAATAATGGAGGCAAATTTCTGATGAAAAAACTCGCCGCCCACGATCCCGAAACCCAATCTGCGGACTTGATCGCCGATAACATTCAGCACCTCAAGGCACTGTTCCCGGAAGCTTGCACCGAGGGGCAGATTGATTTCGAGGTGTTGAAGCAACTGTTGGGCGGAGCGGTTGAGGAACGCGAGGAGAAATACGGCCTGAACTGGCATGGTAAGCGCCGCGCTCGGCAACTGGCGCTGACGCCTTCGACCGGCACCTTGCGCCCTTGCCCGGAGGACAGCGTGGATTGGGACACGACCCGGAATCTGATGATCGAGGGCGACAATCTGGAAGTGTTGAAGCTGCTGCAAAAGAGCTATGCCGGGAAGGTGAAGCTCATTTATATCGATCCGCCCTATAACACCGGCAAGGATTTTGTGTACCCGGATGATTACCGCGACAATATCAAGAATTATTTGGAATTGACCGGGCAGGTGGAAGGTGGCAGGAAAATCAGCAGTAATACCGAAGCCAGTGGGCGGTTTCATACCGATTGGCTCAATATGATGTATCCGAGGTTAAAACTAGCAAAGGATTTATTAAAAGATGATGGGGTAATTTTTATTTCGATTGACGATGGTGAGGTTTCTAATCTGCGTCGTGTTTGTGATGAGATTTTTGGCGAAGAAAATTTTTTAGCTCATGTGGTTTGGCAGAAGAAGTATTCAGTCTCAAATGATGATCCAGGCATTGGAGTCATGCATGATCACATATTAGTTTTTTTTAAATCTGAATTTTTTGCGCGTGGTCTGTTGCCCCGCACAGAGGAACAAAATGCACGTTACTCCAATCCTGACAATGATCCAAAGGGTGCATGGACTTCTGGGGAATACGTCAGTAGTAAGTCGAAAGATGAAAGACCTACGCTTTGGTATTCTATTAGACATCCAGTCTCTGGTGAAGAAATTTGGCCGGAAGAACATGCTGTTTGGCGTTACTCAATTGAAAAACACAAGATTTTAGAATCAGAAGGCAGACTTTATTGGGGGACAAATTTTTCATATAAGCGTCCCCGCTTGAAGCGCTATCTTAATGAAGTCCAACAAGGAATTGTTCCTCCAACTTGGTGGACTTTTGAAGATTGCGGTCATAATGATGAAGCTAGTAAAGAGACCGCTAATCTTTTAGGGCAAAAGATTTTTAATACGCCAAAACCGGTGCGTCTTATAAAAAGAACTTTGATAATTGGTACACTACCAGATGATATTGTTCTCGACTTTTTCGCTGGCTCTGGCACCACCGGCCACGCAGTCATCGCGCAAAATGCCGCCGATAATGGCAATCGTCGCTACATTCTCGTCCAGCTTCCCGAACCGCTTGAACCAGACAATAAAGACCAGAAAACTGCTGCCGACTTCTGCGATACGTTGAAGAAGCCGCGCACCATCGCTGAGCTGACCAAAGAACGCCTGCGCCGCGCCGCCGCTAAGATCAAAGAAGAATTAACCACGAAAGACACGAAAAGCACGAAAGAAAATACAAATGAAGATTTACTGAGTGAAGCAGATAAAAGCCTTTTTCGTGATCTTCATGATTTTCGTGGTTCCAATCATCTTGATCTCGGTTTCCGCGTCTTCAAACTCGACTCCTCCAACATCCGCGCCTGGGAACCCGACCGCGATAACCTCGCGCAATCCCTGCTGGACGCCGCCGACCACCTGAAAGCCGACCGCAGCGAACAGGACATCTTGTTTGAACTGCTGCTCAAGCTCGGCCTCGATCTGACCATTCCCATTGAGCAAAAGACCATCGCCGGTAAGACCGTTCACAGCATCGGCGCGGGCGTGTTGCTGGTCTGCTTGGCTCCGCAGATTGCCACCGCCGAAGTCGAACCGCTGGCCTTGGGGCTGGTGGACTGGCATCAACAACTGGCTCCGGTGGGCGAATCTCAACTCGTCTTTCGTGATAGCGCCTTCGCCGATGATGTCGCCAAGACCAACCTCACCGCCATTCTCCAGCAGCACGGGCTGGATAACG
>JAIFNF010000237.1 GCA_020047885.1 Gammaproteobacteria bacterium
TGGCCAAGCCTGTCACCGTATCGTAACGCGCCAACTGACCCAGTTGCCGATTGATATTCTCGTGCTCATGCAACTCCCGCTTCAACCCGGCTTGGCGGCGTTCAATCACCCCCAGCATGGCGTTAAAACCCTGCGCCAGCATGCCAATTTCATCATAGCGGGTAATAGCAGTCCGCTGGGTGTAATCCTGGCGATCCGACACGGCGCGCATCAAATCAGTCAATTCCAGTAAGGGGCGGGTAATCAACTGTTGCAAGTAATGCAGCAGCCAGAGCGCCGCCAGCAGAGCCAGGAATGCGGTCAGGACGACCGCGCCGATAAATTCCAGCAGGCGCTGGTAGCGCAGATCCAGATTGAAGGATCGGTTCAAATACTTCCAGACGCCGCCAACTAAAGGTATGGCTGGGAACCGTGGCGGGCGGTTTTGGCGGTGCATCCACGGCGAGGACGTCGTCCTTCTTACGGTGAACGGCGAATTGTTCGCCATCTGGCAGGTAGAGCGCCGCCTGGGTGATTTCGGGATGGAGACGCAGGCTGTACAGCAGTTCACGAGCGGCTTTCTGATCCTGGAACACCAGCGCGGCGCTGCTGTTTTCGCCTAACAGATGGGCAATGACTTGCGTATCCTGGAGTAAGCGCTGCCGGGCGGAGAAAAATTCCAGGCTTGCCAGCGCCAGGCTAACCAGTAGCAGCGCGGAACCGAGAGAAATCAAGCCAATCGCCAGCAGTTTGTGCCGGATCGGCAGATTGCCAAACCAAATTTTCAACGATGCGTCCTCGATCCTCAGTCTCTTCTCCCACCAGTGTCCGGCGAGAGTGAGCGGTGATTATCGCACGTGATG
The DNA here is from genome assembly GCA_020047885.1 of Gammaproteobacteria bacterium. Next base: position 843 of record JAIFNF010000237.1, read on the forward strand.
AGCCAGACGCAGCAGTTTGGAACTCAGACGCAAGCCCGCCCGGTTCGCGGCAGCCAGATCGATGTCGAAAATAATTTTCTGTCGATCCAGGCCCAGATGGATCACGGAACCCGATGTGTCGGTCGTCTGCGGCTGGTCGGCAATGGTGAGAATCGGTTTATCCCCGGCGACCGCCAGTAACGGTGGCAAATCGGGCAGCGCCTGGGGGCTGATATAGAGCAGGTGGCAGGCGCTGATTTCACTGGGTTGGCGCGGGCGTTGAATCTGAATAGGTCGATCCAGCAGAGTACGCCGGGTCAGCGCCTCGATCGCCGCGCCAAACGGATCCGGCCCATACAGACATAGATTGAACGTCTCGCTGGGCGAGATAGGCCATTCGGCGAACAGGGCAAAATTGTAGAGAATCGCCGCTTTCAGTTCGTATTCGGTGGGTTCACGCGACGGGCCGGCAAACGCTAGGTTGCCGAACAGGCCGCCGATGAACAGGAGGCGCAGCCAGAATGTGCAATTGGAAAACCGGGGAGGGCAGGGAGTCATTTGAGGTTCTCCCTTAAAACCGCCACAGCGCTTTGAGATAGACACTGCGCTCGATTTCACCCGGCAACTGGCCTTGCAGACTGGCGTTAAACTCGGGGTGGCGATCATCTAGCAGGTTTTGCCCCACCAGCGAGAGCGTCAGATCCGGATACAGCGACCACGCGAACCGGGCATCGAGACTGGTGTAAGCCGGGATGGAGCTTGTGGGCAATTCACCGACATAACGTAGCCATAAATCCCACTCAACTTGAGGCGTTAGTGTCAGCGATGACCGCAGGGAGAATTGATGATGGGGACTGTTCCCCGCATCCATCGCTGGCGGGTCAACGTCCATCCGTAAATAACTGTAATGAGCCTGTAACCGCCAGTCGTCGAGGGGACGCCAGTCGGCAGCGATTTCCAGGAGAAGAAGGGCCACACCAGATGCGGGATTGGTTCCTGTTCCGGGAACTGTGTGCCTACGGTTGCCGAGCGCAGATTGTCATAGTCATTCCAGAACAGCGCTAAATCAGTGGAGAACCGGGTATCCCACTGCCGCCGCCAGCCCGCCTCGTAAGCGACGACCACTTCGCTCTCAATTCCGGGATCGCCAAAAAAGCGCCCCTGAATCGGCAGGTCGCCGGGGGAAGCGGGCGGAAGGACAAAGTAATTGGCGACGACGCCGACCTCGGCGCGGGACGGAGTGCGCACCGCTCGCGAAATCGCAGTCCACAAGGTTTGCGTCGGCGTCACATTCCACAACAGGCGGGCGCTGGGCTGGAGTTCCCAGCCGGTGGTGTCATTATGTTCCAGCTTGGCGCCCAACGTCAGATACAGTTTGGGCGTGAGTTCGATTTCATCCTGAATGAAGCCGCTGAACCATTGCCAGTTCGTTTCTTCAGGATCTAACACCGCATACAACGCGCCATCATAGCGATGCTCTAGCCACCGGTAGCCTAATCCCCACAACCAGTCGTGCCGTCCGGTGTGTAGCAGATGCTGCTGCCAATCCAGGTCGAAGGTGCGCCAATCGTAATTTACCCCGGAATCCGTATCGTATGATGCACCACTGTAGTAAATTTGCAACGAATTATCGGTGGTTTCGGTTCGGCGACTGTAACGGGTCAATAGATTGTAATCCTGATAAGTCGAGTCGGCGCTCAGCAGCACGTTGTACGGGGTAAACAGGCTGCTGACAAAGGCGGTTTCGTTGGCGCGATCGCGGCGGATGTCGCCTTGCATGGTCCATTGTTCCTGGGCGCTCAGGCGGCTGTCCAGGCGAAACCCGGTCTGTCCGGCTTGCCAGGCATCGTTGGCGTCCTGGCCGGTCGTCGTGAGGCTGGCGTCGTGTTCAAAGCCTTTGGCATAAACCCGGTAGGCGGTGTCGTTATCCCAGCGCCCGCCATGCCGCACCGCCAGTTCGCCACGTTCTTCGTTACCGATCCGGGCGCTGACCAGATTGCCCTGGGTCTGATCAGCGGATTTGGTGATAATATTGATAATGCCGTTGACCGCGTTGGCACCCCACAGCGCCGCGCCCGGCCCACGAATGACTTCGATGCGGGCGATGTCTTCCAGCACCGCATCCTGGGCGTGCCAGAAGACCCCGGAATACAGCGGGTCATAGACCGACCGGCCATCCATCAACACCAGCAATTTATTGGAGAAGCGGGAGTTAAAGCCACGAATAGTGATCGCCCATTTGTCCGCGCCGATGCGGGCGACCTGGACACCGGGAGCCAGGCGCAGGGCTTCGGGAATGCTGGTGACGCCGGAGCGGCGGATGTCGTCCGGGGTGATGATGTAGACCGCGGAGGAGGCGTCAGCGAGTTTTTGCGGTTTGCGGGCGGCGGAGGTCGCTTCCAGGTCTAGCAACTGTTCAAAATCCAGTTGCAGGAGCTGTTCCACCATCTGGGGATCAGGTTCAGTGGCGTGAGCGAGGAACGGCGCAATGCCCAGTGCGCAGCCCGCGAATTTTGAAAGTGTTTTTATTTTTATCATTAAATAAACAAGTTATATATATAAATGAGGATCAGGCGGTTATTTTATCCTAAACAGAAAGATTTTGGGACATTGCGCTATGCTTTTAATCGGGTATAACTGATGCCGCAATGCAATATTAAAAATCAGTTTGAGGCCATAACCGTAATAGCTCATTATGAACTACCACCAACCTTGTCCGACGCGAATATAGAGTCATGTCTGGAAACCGTCCTGTTCCTCGATTTTTAATCCGTTGGCTACTACCGGGTTTTATCCTGGCAGCGGGTCTTGTTCTTACTTTTATGACCTGGAATAACGCACAACAGGTCGCAGTTCGCCACATCGAGTCGGAATTTACCGCTCGCGCCAACGAGATCATCATCCGTATTCAGGATCGCCTGAGCGTCTATGAACAGGCGCTAATCGGGGCCGCCGGGTTGTTCGATGCTTCCGCTTCGGTCGAACGGGATGAATTTCGTCGCTATATCGATGCGTTGCACTTGCAGAATAGATACCCGGGGATCCAGGGCCTGGGGTTCTCGCTGTGGATTCCGGCGGAAGACAAAGCCCGCCATCTTGAAAAAATCCGTCAGGAAGGTTTTCCGAACTACACCCTTCGACCTGAGAACGAGCGTGACGCATGGACTTCCATCATTTATCTGGAACCGTTTACCGCGCGTAATCTGCGCGCCTTTGGCTATGACATGTATTCCGAACCGATCCGGCGTGCGGCGATGGAGCGGGCGCGGGATCGCGCCGAAACCATTATTACGAACAAAGTCACTCTCGTGCAGGAAACCGAAAAGGAGGTCCAGGCCGGGTTTCTCATGTATGTGCCGATTTATCGCAAGGACGCGCCGCACGCCACCATGACTGAACGCCGGGGTAGTCTGGTCGGTTGGGTGTATATGCCGTTTCGCATGAACGATTTAATGACGGGCATTTTGAGGAGCTACTACGGAGACATTGCGCAGACGATTGACCTGGAAGTGTATGATGGAGACGCCCCCTCGCCAGCGACCTTGATGTTCGATACCGATAGCAAGATGACCTACAGCGGCCAGGAAACCGGGGCGCAACCGGCCTTTCACATCGATCGGCCTCTCGATATTGCGGGACAGACCTGGACTATCGTGATCCACTCCTTGCCCGATTTTGAGGAAAAATTGCGCAGTGAGCGGCCCACCGACCTGGCGCTGTTTGGCATGGTCGGTACGCTCGCCCTGACGTTGATCGTTTGGCTCATCACCAGTAGCCACTCACGTGCTTTGCACATCGCCCGGACCCTGACGCAGGAATTTTTGGACGCCGAAACTGCGTTGAAAACTTCTGAGGCGATGTCGCGCATGATTCTGGACTCGGTGGATTCCCATATCGCCGTGTTGGACTCTAACGGCGTGATCACGGCAGTCAACGAATCCTGGCGACGCTTTGCGCTGGAGAACAGCGCTGAACCTGGCAAAGCGCCTCAATACACCGACGTTGGCACCAGTTGTTACCTGAAGGTCTGTCAGACCGCCAGCGACCCATCGTCCCCCGAAGCGCCGTCGGTTCTCGACGGCGTGCGCAGGGTGCTGACCGGTCAGCAAGCGAGTTTTACGCTCGAATATCCCTGCCACGCCCCGCACGAACAACGCTGGTTCGTCGTGCGGGTGACCCCGCTCAGCGCCGGGAAGAGCGGGGTCGTCATCGCCCACACGAATATCACCGAACGCAAGCAGGCGGAAATGGCGATTCACCAACTGGCCGAACGCCTGCAACTGGCCACTGAAGCCGGGGGCATCGGGGTGTGGGAATGGGATATTCTCAACGACCGGCTCATTTGGGATCAACAGATGTATGCCCTCTATGGGGTGCGCGA
>JAIFNF010000325.1 GCA_020047885.1 Gammaproteobacteria bacterium
TCATGCTGCCCAAGATTCAGGGCGCGTGGGATATTCATTTCGCCGATCAGTTACTGGCGCAACTGGAAGCCAAATATGGCGTGAAAAAGCCACTGATGATTCACGCCATTCTGGAAACCGCGCTCGGCGTCGCCAATGTCGATGAAATCGCCAACGCCAGTCCCCGGATGCAGGGTATGAGCCTTGGTCCCGCCGATCTGGCCGCGTCACGGCGGATGAAGACCACCCGGGTCGGTGGCGGCCATCCTGATTACATCGTGCGTACTGATCCCGATCCGAAGAATCCCGACGCGGTACGGCCTACGGCGCAACAGGATCTGTGGCACTACACCATGGCCAAAATGGTCGATGCCTGCGCCAGCGTCGGGGCGCTGCCTTTCTATGGCCCGTTCGGTGACATCGCCGATTTGACCGCTTGCGAAGACCAGTTCCGCAATGCCTATCTGATGGGCTGCGTCGGCGCGTGGAGTCTGCACCCCAACCAGATCGCCATTGCCAAGCGGGTATTCAGCCCGAAAGCCGATGAAGTCGCCTGGGCCAAGCGGGTGGTTGAAGCCATGCCCGATGGCAGCGGCGCGGTGATGATCGACGGTAAAATGCAGGATGACGCGACCTGGAAACAGTGCAAAGTCGTGTTGAACCTCGCCCAGCTTATCGCCAGCCGCGACGCCGAATACAAGGCGCTGTACGGGTTCTAAATCACCCTCACCCCCAACCCCTCTCTCACGAGGAGAGGGTTGAGGGTTTGAAAAAATGCCAAGAAAAATCAGAGAATTGATTCAAGAACTCAAAAATGCCGGTTTTTACCGGATTCCGGGTGGTGGAAAAGGATCGCACCGTAAATTTGTCCATGACCGATATGCAGGTGCCGTAACCATCAGTGGAAAAACCGGTGATGATGCTAAGCCTTATCAAACAGTACAAGTTCAAACTGCGATTGAAAAAGTGACGCTATGAGAAAGAGTGATCTATACCATAAATGGGTAGAATGGAGTGATGAAGATCAGGTTTATATTGGAAAATGTCCTGATTTAATGACTGGAATTCATGGAGATAATCCAGTTAAGCTCTATAGTGAATTATGTGAAGTTATTGAAGATGTTATCCACCATTTTGAAACTGAAGGACGTACTCTGCCCAAGCCCTGCATTCGCCCCATGCAGGAAGTCGCTTAAAATCCAATAGAGTGGAGATGTCCTATGGCCTACAGTGACTTCACTCTGGAAACCGCAATAGCCAGTTTGGGTGTTGCAACAGAATTAACCACACTATTTCCCGACCTCAGTCCACTGCCTATCCCGGCCTGGCTTCACGACACGCTCTACAGACGCACTCCACTGGCGCTGATTTCCGAAAAGGCGCGCAGTGAATTTATCGTCGTTCCCATTCTGCTGGCCAGTCGTGAACTATCTCATGAAAAACTGGCGATTTATTCCGGGCAAAGGTTGGATGTTGACCCAAAAAAAGGTCTCGTTGGCGAGTGCGATTTTATTCTGGCATTATCACCACCGATTCTACCTCTGCGTTCGCCGATAATGACACTGGTCGAGGCTAAAAAGAATGATATTGAAGCCGGTTTAGGTCAGTGCATTGCACAAATGGCTGCGGCGCAACTCTTCAATAAAATTCATCATCAACCCGATATTCCTATCTTTGGTTGCGTCACGACTGGAGAAATCTGGCAGTTTTTAAGACTCACTGATTCTGTCGTTTCCATGGATGAACAACGCTATTATCTGGACAATCTCGGGATTATTCTGGCGGTTGTTCAGTGCATTATTGCTCAGGAATTAACTTTTACCGGAATACCCCCATGATTGCTCCCTTCTCCATTGCCCGTTTGCCGCGCATCGAATTTGGCGCTGGCGGTATTAAAAAACTCCCCGGCCTGATCGCTCAATACGGCAACCGGGTACTCCTGGTCACTGGCCAGCGGTCCTTCCCGGAATCTCCGCACTGGCCAGCATTGTTGACTGCGCTGGAAAAGGCGGGCATCCACTGGGCACAGGTGCGAATTACTGATGAACCCTCGCCGCAGAATGTGGATGACGCCGTTTGCCAATTCCACGGCCAGGGTTTCACTGTCGTAGCCGGGATCGGCGGCGGCAGTGTGCTGGATGCGGCTAAAGCGATTGCCGGTTTGTTGCCTGTCGGCGATTCGGTCATGGACTATCTGGAAGGCGTCGGCTCGGAAAAGCCTTACCACGGTCCCGCCCTGCCGTTTATTGCTGTTCCCACCACCGCTGGCGCGGGCAGCGAAGCGACCAAGAACGCCGTGCTGAGTGTGCGCGGCCCCAACGGCTTCAAAAAATCCTTCCGCGACGACCAACTGGTTCCCGAATACGCCCTGCTGGATCCCGATCTACTGGCCTCCTGTCCCCCGCCGCAGATCGCTGCCAACGCCATGGACGCGCTGACGCAGTTACTGGAATCCTATGTCTCCATCAAAGCCAATCCCGTCACCGACGCCCTGGCGGAAAGCGGCCTCAGCGCCGTGCGGGATGGCCTGTTCGCTTGGTATGAGAACGGTGAGAACGCTGCCGCTGGCCGCGCTCGGATGGCCTATGCAGCGCTACTGTCCGGCGTGTGTCTGGCGCAAACCGGTCTGGGATCGGTGCATGGCCTCGCTTCCCCACTGGGTGCCTTCTTCCCGATTCCGCATGGCGTGGTCTGCGGTACGCTGGTCGGCGCGGCAACCCGCATCAATCTGGTCGCGCTGCGGGAACGTGATCCTGACAACCCGGCCTGGCGCAAATACGCCCGCGCCGGCGACCTCCTGCATGACCGGCATTTCCCCAGTCCCGAAGAAGGCCACGCCGCACTGCTGGCCTTGCTGAATGAATGGACTGAACGGCTGAACCTGCCGCGATTGAGCGCCTACGGAATTCAGGCGAGTGATTTCCCGCACGTCGTCGCCCATTCCCGTGGCAGCAGCATGAAGACCAATCCGCTGGTTTTGAGCGATGCCGAAATTACCGACATCCTGCGGCAACGGCTTTAGGCCCTGTCCTGTACCAAAAAACAGCAAGGAGAACCCATTATGCCGATGATCCGCTCAATCACTGGCCTCGCCGCCCTGTCCGGTCTGCTACTGCTGGTGACCGCCCATGCCGTTGATCCCGCCTCGCCGGTGGGGAAATGGCGCACCATCGACGACCAGTCCGGCAAGCCCAAGAGTATCGTGCACATTACCGACGATAAGGGCATCCTGACCGGCAAGATTGTGGAATTGCTGGAAGGTGCCAACGAGAAAACGTGCAGTAAATGCGAAGGCAACTTGAAGGATAAGCCGCTGGTGGGGATGAAAATCCTGTGGGATTTGAAGAAGCAGGGCGATGAATGGACGGAGGGCAAGATTTTCAATCCCGCCGATGGTGGTACCTACAATAGCAAAGCCAAACTGGCTGACGGCGGCAAGACGCTGGAGGTCACGGGCAAATGGCTGTTCTTCAGCAAGCAGCAACAGTGGCAGCGAGTGGACTGAAGTCCATGCTCCCCGCTCCCACAAAGAGCGGGGTCGAAGATGCGGGTTTTAGGCCACTCGCAATAAAAATCACTTTAACCGCGTATGAGGATTGAGCCACAGAAAGACACGGAAGACACGGAAAAAAGCATCTTCCGTGTTTTTCCGTGTTTTTCCGTGGCCAGGTTCGGAAGGGTAAGGGACTATTTTTTGCGAGTTGCCTTATTCCGCCACTGGCCGAACGTCCGGGACGGGAAGGCCGTGCTGCCGACAGGTCGCCGTCAGCGTGTTCAGCAACAGACAAGCAATGGTCATCGGCCCCACCCCGCCCGGTACCGGCGTAATCGCCCCAGCCACTTCTACGGCCGCATCGAAATCCACATCCCCGACCAACCGCCCTTTACCATCCGGGGTGGGAATGCGGTTAATGCCCACGTCAATCACCGTCGCGCCCGGCTTGATCCAGTCGCCCTTGACCATCTGCGCCTTGCCCACCGCGGCGATTAGAATATCCGCCCGCCGACACTCCTCCGCCAGATCGCGGGTGCGGGAATGCGCTAGGGTCACGGTGCAATGCTCCCGCAGTAGCAGCGCTGCCATCGGCTTGCCGACGATATTGGAACGCCCCAGCACTACCGCTCGCTGACCGGCCAATGACCCGGCATACTCTTTGAGCATCATTAGGCAACCGAGCGGCGTACAGGGCACCATCGCGGCTGCCCCTACCGCCAACAACCCGGCGTTCAATGGATGGAAACCATCCACATCCTTGCTCACGGCAATCGCCGCGATCACCGCCTCCGGGTCAATCTGCTTGGGCAGGGGCAACTGCACCAGAATCCCGTTGACCGCCGGGTCCTGATTCAAGTCGGCAATCCGCGCCAGCAATTCCGCCTGAGTCGTCGTCACCGGCAAGCGCTGTTCAAAAGAATTCATGCCCGCTTCCCGAACCTGTAAGCCCTTGTTGCGGACATAAATCTGGCTGGCGGGATCTTCGCCGACCAGCACCACCGCCAAACCGGGCGTTAAACCGTGTTCGGCTTTGAGCTGAGCGACCTGCGCAGCAATCGCCGTGCGCAACCGGGTCGCAAACTGTTTACCGTCAATAATGGCAGCCTTGGCCATGAGTGTCCTCGTCATCACTGGAAATTGACCGACGATTTTACCAAGCTTTGCGCGAAAGACCCGCCTCGGATGATCTTTCAAATCGACCGACCGATACGAATGCCCCGAACCGCGTTAACCTTCCCGGAGCGCGGCAATCACCGGTGCCGTCTCCGGCCATACCCCGCGCCATAAATAGAACGATTCCGCCGCCTGTTCTACCAGCATTCCCAGTCCATCCACCGATTGCGCCGCACCCTGCTCGCGCCCCCAGCGCACAAACGCGGTCGGCTCCCGGCCATACATCAGGTCATAGCACCAGCCGCCCGCCGCCAATAGACCCTCCGGCAGTGGCGGTACGGCATCTTCCAAACCCGCCGCCGTCGCATTGATAACCAGGTCAAACTGGCGTCCGGCCAACTCGGCGAAACCACTGGCTGTCACTCGTCCCAGGTCGCTGAACCGCACCGCCAAACCCAGGGCTTTCTCCACAGTACGGTTGGCAATGACCACCAGCGCTGGTCGTTCGGCGAGCAGCGGTTGCAACACCCCACGCGCTGCGCCACCCGCACCCAGTAGCAGAATCCGCCGACCGGCCAGCGAAACGCCATGATTGATCATCACATCGCGCACCAGTCCCGGCCCATCGGTGTTCTCCCCCCGCATACCACCCGATCCAAACACCAAAGTATTCACCGCCCCGGCTCGTTCCGCCCGGACACTCAGAATATCGGCGAACACCCAGGCGTCCTGTTTGAACGGCACGGTCACGTTCAACCCCTTGCCGCCCGCCGCGTAGAAAGTTCGTGCAGCAGCAGCAAATTCGCCGGGTTCCACCAGAATGGCGCGGTATTCCAGCGATTGGCCGGTTTGCACGGCGAATAGCGTGTGAATACGGGGCGATTGGCTATGGGCAATGGGATGCCCCATTACCGCGTATTGATCAATAACCGTCGTCATAAAGTTTTCCTGGTAAGCCCACCACCAACCCACAGTCGTTCAATCGTCCACATCATCAGGATCGACCCCCAACGCCCGCAAGCGCTCGGCGAGGCGTTCAGCGCGGGCAGACGCCCGGGCGGCGCGGGCAGACGCCCGGGCAGCGTGGGCAGATTCCTCAGCAGCCCGTTCCTCGGCAAGATGCTTGAGTTGCTGTTCTTCGGCAGCGCGTTCCTCGGCGGCGTACCTTAACCGGGCTAATTCCGTTGAATGCAGAAACGGCTGGCCATCCGGATGATAGATTTCCAGCGTATCCGGACGCAGAACCAAGCGAATGCCGAGTCGCGGACTGATCCAGCCATTCAGATGCGTCACCGCTTTCAATTCGCCCTGTCGCCGCTGGTAAATTTCCAGGCGATGCCGCTTGGGATCATAGAGGTAGTACTCCTCCACGCCATATTGATCGTAGAACCGCCACTTGTTCGCCATGTCCAGTCGGCTATTCGAGGGCGATAACACCTCAAACACCACCTGCGGGGCGATACCGTCCTCTTCCCATTGCAAATAGGTGCTGCGTCGCCCCTTGGGTCGCCCAAACGCCACCAGCACATCCGGTGCCATCGGCCCCGCTTGCTGCCGGTCTGGCACCGGGTACCACAGCAGATCTCCGGCCACAAACACATCCTCCCGATCTGCAAAGAGAATTTCTAGGTTCTCCTTGATCTTAACCAGCCAGTCGTAATGCTCGGTATTCTCCGCCATCGGTTGGCCATCGCTCTCCGGATAGGGGTCAGTTGGGTCGTAATAGGCCAGGGGATTCATGGGCATTGCCTCTCTTTAACAATGGAACTCGCAACCGTTCTTCAAAATCGGCAGGCAGTGCATATTGCAGTAACGCCTCGCCATTGTCGCCAAGCAACAGATCCAAGCCCAGCGCCGGATACAGCCAATGTGCCCCGCCTTCCGCAGCAATGCGCTCCGTCGGTTCACCGAATCGCTGACGCACCAGATCGGCGTCAAATTTGACCACCGGCATATAGGTAATGGCGGTGACCATGCCTCCCAGCGCCAACTCCTGATTGGCCTCGGCCACCGGATAACGGTGACTCCCGCTCGCCGTGGGCTTGCTCTCACCAGCATGACTTTTCAACGCTGCCAACGCCGTCTCCGGCAACCGCGCCGCCAGTACCATGCGCACATTCAAACCGCCCAGCACGGCATCCCGGAAATACGCTTCCAGATTCAGCCGCCCGTCCCGATCTTCAAACAGCCCCAGGTCGTAACGCCGCCCCAGCTTTGCCACGGCTTCCCGCAACGAACTTTCACCCAGCGTCAGGCCAAACACGGTCAACGTCGTTCCGCCCGAACCGGGGCTGATCTGCCAGGGCAAATCCTGACCCGGCGCTGACGACTGGCCACCCGGCGGACGCATGATGAACAGGAAGAACACGGCCAGCGCCACGCTCAACGCGGCTAATAACCACACTTTCCCGTATTTCATCGCACGGATTGCAGCCAGCCGGCCGCCCGTCCCGCAAAGTAGGTCAAAATCGCATCGGCACCCGCCCGCTTGATCGCCAGTAACGACTCCATCACCACCGCCTGCTCATCCAACCAGCCATTGCGAGCCGCCGCCATGAGCATGGCGTACTCACCACTGACCTGGTAGACGAACGTCGGGGCAGCGAACTGATCCTTGACCCGGCGCACGATGTCCAGATAAGGCATCCCCGGCTTGATCATCACGATGTCCGCGCCCTCATCCAAATCCATCGCCACTTCACGCAACGCTTCATCGCTGTTGGCCGGATCCATCTGATAGCTGTACTTGTTGCCCTTGCCCAGTGCGCCCGCCGAACCGACCGCATCGCGGAACGGACCGTAGAAACTGGAAGCGTATTTGGCGGAATAGGCCAGAATGCGGGTATGAATAAAATCATGGGCTTCCAGCGCCTCACGGATCGCTGCAATCCGCCCGTCCATCATGTCCGAAGGCGCGACAATATCCGCCCCGGCCTCGGCGTGAGACAGCGCCTGCCGAACCAGTACCGTCACCGTTTCATCATTCAGCACATAGCCGGAAGCGTCGATCAGGCCATCCTGACCGTGACTGGTGAACGGGTCCAGCGCCACGTCGGTAATGATCCCCAGTTCGGGAACCGCCGCCTTGAGCGCCCGCACCGCTCGCTGCGCCAGACCGTTGGAATCGTAAGCGGCAACCGCATCCAGCGACTTCGCTTCCGGCGCAGTTACCGGAAACAGCGCTACCGCCGGTATGCCAAGGGTCGCCAGCATCTCCGCCTCGCGTAGCAGTTCATCAATCGTCAGCCGCTCCACGCCGGGCATCGACGCCACCGGCTCGCGGCCCTTCTCTCCCTCAATGACAAACAGTGGCTGGATAAGATCGGCAGGCGTTAGCACCGTCTCGCGCACCAGACGGCGGGAAAAATCGTCATGGCGCATCCGGCGCGGGCGAGCGCCAGGAAACTGACCGGAGATGATCTGAGCGAATCGGGACATGCGAATATCCTTGAGAATAGCGGGTCAAATGACCGGCCTGTTGATAATAATGCGGCATTATAGCCCGATGGGAGTCCCTTTATGACTGAGTGGCTACACCACGAATCCCTCTTCCGACTGAGCAGTTTTTTCACCGTCCTGCTGGCGATGATGCTCTGGGAATGGCGGCGACCGCGCCGCATCCTGAGCTTGCCACGCCCCCGGCGCTGGCCGGCAAATCTCGGCATCGTCGTCGTGGACAGCGTGATTGTACGGCTGACGTTCCCGGTGCTGGCAGTCGGCGCAGCGCAATGGGCGGAGGCGCGGGGCTGGGGTCTGCTCAACGCGCTGGAAGCCCCGTTCTGGCTGGCATTCATTGTTTCGCTGCTGGCGCTGGATCTGGTCATCTACACCCAGCATGTCGCCTTTCACAAGGTTCCCGTGCTGTGGCGACTGCACCGGATGCACCATACCGACCTGGATTTCGACGTGACCACCGCGCTGCGTTTCCATCCCCTGGAAATCGTCCTGTCGATGCTGATCAAACTGGCGGTCGTCGTGCTGCTGGGCGCACCGCCGATAGCGGTGATGCTGTTTGAAGTCATGCTGAACGCCACCGCGATGTTCAACCACGGCAATGTCAGCTTGCCGCCCCGCTGGGACCGGTGGCTACGCTGGCTGGTGGTTACCCCTGACATGCACCGCGTGCATCACTCGGTGCGTGTGGTGGAAACCGACAGCAATTTCGGCTTCAACCTGCCCTGGTGGGATCGGCTGTTCGGTACATATCGCGATCAACCACGGGAAGGTCATACCGGGATGACCATCGGTCTGGAGTATTTCCGCGACCAGCGGGCGATCAGCCTGTATGAACTGTTGCGGCAACCGTTCCTGACCGCGTCTTTCCAACCCGCGGGCAACCCGCCTTAACGCTATCGCCGCGATCCCTTACTGAATCGTTAAGGGTTGCCATGCGAATCCGCAATGCAAATCTGCACGGGATAGCGACAAACTAAACCGCTCATAAGGAGAATGTCTGATGAAAATTGCTGTGACCAGCCAGAACCGCCGCACGATCACCGAACATGCCGGCAAGTGTCGCAAGTTCTGGATTTATGATATTGACCAAGGCCAAATCGCCGGCAGAAACCTGCTGGAATTGCCTATGGAACAATCCTTTCACGAAAGCTCGCCGCGTGATCGGCATCCACTGGACGATGTCCAGGTACTGATTGCCGCCAGTATGGGACCGGGGTTGCATCAACGGCTGTCCGCCAAGGGCATCATGGCGCTGATGACTCAGGAAACCGATCCTGACGTGGCGGTAGCCGCCTATTTGCAAGGGACGCTGACTGGCGGCGCGGGTTCCTGCGATCACGGCGCTGAGCATCACCATCACCCGCATCACCACTCGTGAACCGTTGATTGATCTGACGGAGGTTATCGCCATGTCCACTTCACCACTGCTCGATATCGGCGTCCTGCAACGGTTGAAAATCCGCTGCATTTCTGAAACCGGCTGGTTTGATACCGCCACCGTCTTTGATGACATCAAGACGGCGGGCGGTGCGGAAACCGACCAATACACGATTCCCTGGCCCCCGTTCGGGGCGTTGCACCCTGACAATGCGGCGGGATTCTCGGCATTGCTGGAGGCCGAGACGACCGATGGCGCGATGCGTCGAATACTGTTCGACACCGGCTGGAATCCGGCCTGGATGGATCGGCGCTTTGCCGAAGAAGGGATTGACCTATTGTTGCAACAAGGCCAGATCGAGGCGCTGGTCATCAGCCATGAGCATTTCGATCACTTCTGGGGGATTGGCTCGACCCTCAAGCATTGCCCCGACCTCACCCTCTATGTTCCCGAAGGCTTCCATCCCGCCGGATTCGAGCTGATCCGGCAGCAAGGGCATACCGGCCGGGTGGTCACGACGCCGGGCGATCAACCGCTGGTGCTGTTTCCGGGTCTGGCGCTGGTCAATTTCCCCATGCACACCCTGTTGAAAGTCGATGGCGAAAACGTGCTGTACGCCCACCTTAAAGATCGGGGCATGGCGATGGTCACCGGCTGTGGGCATGGCGGGGTGCTGAATCTGCTGAACTATGCCCGCCAGACCTTCACCGGCGGCGAGCACATTCACGCGATCTACGGCGGGCTGCATATTTCCCCGCTGGAAGACTGGGACGCTGCACGGGATCAGGTGGTCAAGACCCTGAGCCAGTACGGGATTGACAAGGTCGCCTGTAATCACTGCACCGGACGGGTGGCGGTCGAAAAGATGTTGGAGATCGGCATCCCGGTGATGCGCGGGACGGCTCGAAATGGTTCGCAGACCCCGCTGTTCATAGGCAACGGCGATGTGCTAGCGCTGGGGTGACTGGTGAGTTTCGACGACAAGGCTCTCACCTGGGACGCTGATCCGGTCAAGCAGGAACGGGCGCTGGCTATCGCTGCCGCGCTTCGTCAGCGGATTCCCCTGTCCACCACCTGGCAGGCGCTCGAATACGGCTGTGGAACCGGCTTGTTGAGTTTCGCCCTGCACGCGGATCTCGGCAAGGTGACGCTGGCCGACTGTTCGCCCGGCATGTTGACGGTTCTGGAAGCAAAGATTAGCGCTGCCGGGTTGACCCATCTGCATCCGCTCGCCCTCGATCTGACTACCGACCCGCTGCCCGCTGAACGCTATGAGCTGATTTATACCCTGATGACCTTGCACCATGTCCCGGATACCATCCGGTTGCTGCGGGATTTTTATACCTTGTTGCAGCCGGGTGGCTGGCTGGGCATCGCGGATCTGGATCAGGAAGACGGCTCGTTTCACGGCGCTGGATTTACCGGACACTGCGGTTTTGACCGGGAAGCGTTGCGGGCGCAATTATCCAGCGTGGGATTCAACCGCGTGGATTTTTCCACCGGCTATCAGATGAAGAAAACGACGGATCAGGGTTTGCGGGAATATCCGCTGTTTCTAGCAGCCGCGACCCGACCGTAACAGTGTTATTGGCTGGCCTGACCATGGTCATTTGCTTTTGTTGCAACAGGAGAAGGTTATGAAACGCTGGTTCATCGCGGCTACCCTCGGTTTTATCGCGCTGACGGCTCACGCGGTCGACATCGGCATCTCGGCAGAGGAGACCTACGCCAAGGTTCAACAGACCAACGCCAAGGTGCTGTTTGTCGATGTCCGTGATCCGGTTGAAATCATGTTCATCGGCTTTACCGACGCAGTCCATGTCAACATCCCGTACTTGATGGTTGACCGCACCGCCTGGGACGAAAAACGCGGTGTCTACCGGCTCTTCCAGAATCCGGAGTTTGTTGCTCAAATCAAGGCAGCACTGAAAAAACGCGGGTTAGGCACTGATGCGGAAATCATCACCATGTGCCGCTCGGGTAGCGAGCGCGGCGAACCCAGCGCGGCTTTCCTGCGCGAGAAGGGCTTCCCGAATGCCCGCTATGTGATCCACGGTTTCCAGGGTGCGGCGATCAAGGATGGTTCCCAAACCGGTTTCCGCCTGCTGAACGGCTGGCAGAACAGCAGCCTGCCCTGGAGCATGAAGATGAATCCGCAAAAAATGTATCGCGTCGATCTTCAATCAGGCCCATGAGGGCGTCGCCATGGATTCCAAGTCGATAAACACGCCCGCTCCCGCCAACCCCCTGGGCATGACGATTGTTTTCGACAATGTCCCCGGTCTGCCGGGACTGCCAACGCTGTGGGGATTTGCCGCGGTCATTCAGACGCCCGGCAGTACGCTGCTGTTTGATACCGGCAGCAACGGCCGGGTACTGCTGAAAAACCTGGCCGCGCTGAACCGGTCGCCGGAGTCCATTGACCTGTTGTTTCTCTCTCACCCGCACTGGGATCATATCGGCGGGCTGGATTCCTTTCTGGAAGTGAATCCCCAGGTCACGGTGGTGGTTCACGAAGGGTTTTCCAAGCATCTGATCCGGGATTTACGCACGCTCTGCCGTGAGGTGCGTATCGTTAACGCCGCGCCACAACCACTGGCGCCGGGGCTTTTTTCCACGGGTATGCTCGACAGCGAGCCGCCGGAACACGGGCTGATTCTGGACATCGACGGTGTCACTGCCGCGATCAGCGGTTGCGCCCATCCGGGCATGGAGCGAATCGTCGAACGGGCGGCGACTGTCCTGGGTAGACCAGTCCACTGGGCCATCGGCGGGTTTCACCTGATGTATGCCGATGCTGCCGCCATCGCCCGGTCAATCGCCGCCCTGCAAAACCTCAGCGTCCAGTCGGTAGTTCCTACGCACTGCACCGGGGATCAAGCCAAAGACGCCTTCCGCCACGCCTACGGGGAACGCTGCCTGGATGGCGGCGTCGGTCGCCACATCGATTTTGGCCGATAGTCCATCATCTCGATCATTGATCACACAGCTTAATTTATGAACATAGGTGCGTTAATCTACGCCCATAAGTTCATATTTTAAGGTGAGTTCAATGCGAGGTTCCAAACGCCGCGCTCGGTGCATTAGCTTCAATCCGAGCCATACCTGTTTCAAACCCGGTGGCGTGCGGGGTCGGGGTCTGGAAACCCTAGAACTCCGCGCCGACGAGTTTGAAGCTTTGCGCCTGATGGATTACGAGGGCTGTACCAGGAGGAATGCGCCCAGCGGATGGGTTTCACGCCCGACTTTTTCCCGCATGGTCGTGGAGGCGCGGCGCAAGGTGGCGGATGTCCTGTTGCATGGTAAGCGCCTGCTGATTGCGACCGAGGCATCGGTGGCGGTCATGGATGAGGTGAATGGGGCGGAATCACCCGCAGTGAGTACCTTGAAATCAAGTAAGTCATCGGCCAGCGCCGAATCCGAGGCGTCGCCCCAGACCGCGCTGATTCAGCAGGAATGTCGGGCTGACGGCGTCCCGGTGGTGGGACTGATCCCCTTTGAACCGGCGGTGAGCCGGGCACTGGTGGCGCACCAGACCGTCGTGGATTTCGATTGTGGCGCGGCGACCGATGCGGTCGTCGCGACTTGGGCGCAGATCCAGCGGACGGTTCATCTATTCCATCGCCGTCATCAGATTTTCCGCGAGAGACCCCGGCCTTCAGGCTGGGGAGGGATAGCGGGCCGAACGCAGTTCGGCTTCTTTTGCGTTAAGGTGTTGCGAATAGCCATAGCCATCCGCACGTTGAATGACTT
>JAIFNF010000155.1 GCA_020047885.1 Gammaproteobacteria bacterium
CAAACCAGGCGTCGGCGATGCCTCGGGCTGGCGTACTCCGTCCACACCGGCGGCAGAGCATTAAATGCAGCAGCCAGATCGTGACCGGTTCGCTGAGAAATGGGTCTTCGCGCTGGACGATGTGCCCCAGATGCGTCAGGCTTAATCGCCACTGGCTTGCTGCTTTTTCCGCGTTTACTAAACCCATGCCCTGGGTGTAGCGGATCATCGGTTCGACCTTGCCGGTGCTTTTGCCGGTAGGAATTCCGGTTGCAGCGCTGATGGCTTCCTTGTTGCCACCGCCCTGGTCGGCGGCGAAGGATAGCAATTTAGCCAGCAAGCGCCGCTCCGGCAGAAAAGTTTGGGGCAAGTTTAACGGCAGGGGGACATCAGGTCGGCGCGGCATGTTTCACGATCCAAGCTGGCGCTGTTCGAGGGGCGTGACTGACGCCAGCACCGGTGTTTCTTTCAATCCGCCACTGGAGGTCAGTACCGGGCCAAAGGACCAGCATTGCCCCTTTTCCAGTCTGGCCAGGCGTTCGCCCCATTCACCTTTGGATAACGCGGTGGACTGACTGAGCAGTTGGGCGAAGCGTTCGATTTCGGTATCTGCCGGTTTGAAAAACAGCTTATGACCCGCCTGAAACAACCGGTCACGCGCTTCCTGACTGAACTGACTGGTGGTCTGCGTCGCCAGAATCAGTGACAGGCCAAACTTGCGCCCTTCGCGCAACATCTTGTCAATCGGCGAATCACTGCGGTGATCGAGGTTTTGAATCTCATCGAGGACGACTGGAATCGGGCGGTTTTTGCTGCCGGTATTGCAGGCGTAGTCATAAAGATCCCACAGGATGAACTCGGTAATCAGTCGCTGAATTTCGCGAGCTAAACCTTTGAGTTGCAGAACATGCACCTGGTGATCCGGGGAGTTGAGCATTTGCTCCCAGGCGGAATCCGCGCCGGGGCGGAAGGGTTGCGAGCGGATCAGCGGTTCCAGCTTGCTGGCCAGTGTTTCGCCATAGGGCTTGTCATCGCGCAGGCGATCCAGCACCACATCGAGGGTCAAGTGGGCATGATCCTGAATGCTGGTTTCCAAAACCCGGATCAGCGTTGCGGATTGCTGATCGCCGATGGTATTGAACACCGAAGTAAAGATGCTGGCGATACGGGTTGCCGTATGAAAGGGCGCTTCCTCAAAGGCCGGCAGCGAGGGGTCAATGACCTGTTGTTGCCGCCGGAAGGGATTGATCGGTAACTTGTCACTGAATACAAAGTGATCTTGCGGCGTGGCAGCGTGGCGGAACCGGGGTTCGATTTGCGCGGGCAGGAAGCCGTCGGTGTAATCGATGATGATGGAGCGCTGCCGCTGTTGCGCCATTTCCGCCAGCAGGCATTGCACCCCGTAGGTTTTACCAGCCCCGGATGCCCCAAAAATGAGTAGATGGCGATTGGCGAGTTGCGGATGGCCGTAATGCCAGTAGACCGGATCGCCGTTACTGCGCGTTCCGATGAGCAGTCGATCCGGGATGGTGATGGGATAAGGTGAGGTTTTTTCCCCTCCTTGGATAAGGAGGGGTGGCGCTTCGCGCCGGGGTGGTTCGACGGGCGGCGTTGAAACCTGGGGTGGTTCGACGGGCGGCGGCGTCTTATCTCCCGCCCGGACTTGAATCGCCGCGCCTTCTATCGTCAACGGCGCAAAGGTCGGCGCATGGCTAAACAGGGCGGTAACGCCTTCGTAACCGAGCGCCACGTGCCAGATGGCGAAGTCGGCGGGCGCTTGCAGGGGCGGCTCCAGTACATCAGCGGGCAACGGCATCGGCGTCACCACCGGCGTCGGGCCAGCGAGGTTGGTCCAGAAGGTGAAAATGGCACCCTGCCAGGCGATCTCGTAATAGCCATCGGCCAGACTGGCCAGTGCCTGGTCGAGTTGTTGCCGTTCCTGTTGCGACAGGGCGACCACTGAGCGTGAGGTCAGCGCCCGTTGCAACTGCGCCCACCAGTAGCGCCGGTCAAAATTCACCCGGTTCAGTTCCGGGCAGTTCGGCGCAAAGCGGCGGGTGAAGTGGCGCAAGCCTTGTTGCACTTGCGCACTGGCTTTGAGCAGATGGCCGGGATCGTGCTGGGCGAATTTGCATTCCAGCACCAGCGCCTGAATCAGTGGCAGGTCGTTTTCACGCACGATCAGCGCGAGCCGCAACAGGTCGGGACGCTGACCGTCTTCGCTGCCGGCGAACCAGTGTCGCAGGGTGTCCATCGGCAGCAGTTGCGCCATGGCGGCAGTAGGCGGGGCGAGGGCGCGGCGAATGGCGGCGAAACCGACCACTTCCCGGATGCGTTCGCCCTGGCCGACCACGGCCCGCAGTGAAGACAGGCCGATGATCTCCTCGGCTTCGTTGACGACTTTGGTGGCCATGGCTTGGAAGGCGTCGGCGGGCTGGAAGGGTAGTAATCCCACTAACTGATTTTGCACCAGCGCCGTGAGTTGGGTCAGGGTGTCCTGTTCGGTGGAAATGGCCAGGTTCAGTTCGCCATAAGCGCCCAGCCCGGAACTGAAGCCGACGATCTTGCGGCGGGCGTGGGGGTCATGGCGTCCTACGAGGCGTTTGTCCACGTAGGGATCGATACAGGCGACCCACTGGGCTTTCTGATGCAGAGCCTCAACGACCGGTTGCCACGGTTGATAGTCAGTGTCGCCCAGAATCAGGTGATCCTGGCTGGACGCCTCGGGATGGCGCAGGCGTGCCGACAGGTTGGCGTGGCTGGTCTGGATCAGCAGGCGACGATGACTGAGCAAGCTTTGGCGGCGTAAAGCGTCGCCCTGTTGAATCGGGCGCGGGTATTCGCCAATCGGGAACGGGCTGATGTTGAGGTCGTTGAAGTCGAAAGTGAAGGGCGGCGCGGCTTCGAGATGGCCGGTCTGTTCGCTGGCCATGAAGTGGAAGAGAAAGGCGATGTCGTAGAGCCGTCGCTCTTGCTGAATGAAGTCCATCATTTGCGTCCGGTCGGGGGCGAAGCGATGACCGACCGATAGCACCAGTGGGCGGGCTTTCGGACTGTGGCGGGTGGCTTCGAGCAGGGCGTCGCGCCAGGCGGCCAGGCGGTTTTCGACGGCCAGCGGGGCGGAGGAGGTTGAGTAGACCATCAGTTCGCAATGGAAGGCGGGCCAGTCCGGGGAGGTGTGTTGCAGGTAGGCGCGCAGGAAGCGATCTAAACCCGACAAAACGGTGCCCAGTTGCCGGACGTGTACGGCCAGAATCCGCAGGCCGTCTTGGGCGAAGGGGTAGAGCGACTGGTAGAGCGTGAAGACCTGTTCGACGATGGCGCTTTCTTGGCTGGGGCGGATGAGGTCTTTGATGTCGTCATCGTCGTCGCTGTCGTCGTCGCGCAGCAGGGTTTGCACGGCGAGGCTTTTTTCGGGGGAGGGTTCAGCGCCGATATGGTGCAGCAGACCAAAGGATTTAATGGCGGCGGACAGGGTGTGCTGGGGGTCAATGACCAGACCGGCCAGGGGACGGTGCATTTCGGCCAGGTTCAACAGTTGGTCAAAGGCGGCTTGACCGGAGCGCTGCAGCGCCAGTTCGGCGATGACTTCCGGGAAGCTGTTGCATAGGAAATGGGTTTGGGCGTGGGTGAGTTCAATGACTGGCGGGCTGAGTCCCCAGGCGATGGTGGAGCGCAGGTAAGGGTCGTTGGGTTGCGTGTGGTCGTTGATGAGCAGGAAGGCTTTGTAGAGGCGGCGCAGGAGTTCGGCGCTGCCGCTGAGATTCGGGTTGAGTACCGACTGCGCCAGAGCGCGGTAATGGTTCAACAATGGTGGGAAGTGGCTGCGCAGAGCCTGGTAGTAGCCTTGGTCGACGCAGGTATCCAGCCAGCTCCGCCAGGCGGCGATCAGTTGCGTCGTCTGGTATTTCAGTTCTAGTTCGACATGATCCGGCAGTCCGGTCAGTTGGTTTTTGATTTGGACGTCGTGGAGTCCGTTACTGATCAGGCGTTGGGCTTCGTCTTCGTCGGCGGCGAAGTAGAGCGCGGTCATGACGACGGTGGATAATTGAAAGGCGGGCAGGATGGGGTGCGATTCGGTTTTTGGCCAACGCTCGCGGATGGTGTTAGCGCAGGCGTGGCGGACGCGCTCGGCCTGGGTCGGTCCGAATGACCAGCGGAATAGCCGTTTGAAGGCGGGTTGCCCGTCGCTCAGATCGAGAGTCACGGTAAACTGGACGTGGGGTCGTGAGCGGCTGGTGCCAAAAGTGAGGGCGTCGAGGTTCAGGGTGATGGGCAGGCGGCGTTCCCAGCGTTCACGGGGTTGTTGAGCCTGTTCCTGGTCGACGGGCAGGCGGCCGTCGAGTTCGTCGAACCAGCCGGTCAGCCCGCCCAGACAGCCTTGCAGGAGTTGGCGAGCCTGTTCTTCACCGCCAATGCCCGCCTCATCGTCGTTTTGCAGGTCGTGGTTGAAGCGCTGGATGATGACGTGTATGCGTTCCAGGGACTCGAAGCGGGGAGACTGGTTCGGTTGTTTCTGGTAGTCGGTCAGGGTGTTCCAGATAGCTTGTAACAGCACGGGCAGGCTGGAACCCGATAGGCGTTGTTCGCGCTCTTTGGGCGGGGGAGCGTCTTCCTTGGCGACTTTTTGCTTGAGGATTTGCAGCACCGGTTGCAGGTTGGTGTGCAGTAGCCGTGCTTTGGCGCTGGCGTCGGCCTGGAAGATGAAGGCGTGCAGGGTGTCCCGGAATTCGCTGAGATTGGCGTAGGACGATGCCTCGGTCAGGGTTTCCGGGAGTTCGAGGGTGTTGTCGTTAAAGGCGGCTTCCAGTTTGCTCCAGGCTTTTTTCTGCTCACTGGGGGTTTTGTAGCGTTGATGGGTGATGAAGGCGTCCGCTTCCTTGATGGCGGTTTTGGTGAGCTTTTTCTGGCTGAGGAGCGGGGGGAGTCCCCAGAAGGGGAGTTTGGCGTAGAAGCGCTGGATCAGGTCGTTGACGCTGTAGAGGTCAGCGCCATCGGCGATAACGTGGTGTTCGAGAAATTCGGCGAGTTTGGCGAGGCGGCGGGGACAGACTTGGAAGAGTTGCTGAATGAGGCTGTCGAGTCGGTCGATTTCGGTATCGGTGGCGGTGAGCGCATGGCGGTCGATGAGGCGCTGAATCCAGGGCTGAAAGCTTTTCTGTAGGGGCTGCCAGAGGCGGTTTTCGTCAACGAGATGAAAATCTGCGAGGCCACCTTGGTCAGAGGCGTGGTTCAAGCCGACCAGCACAATGATCAGTCCGTTGACGTCGTGCGGGCGGGTGCGGTTGCGATACCAGGTCAGGCGGTCTTCGTGGTCAATCCATTGGTCTAAAGGGTGATCGGTAGTGTTGGCGCAGTGGGCGGCGATGTCGCGCAGTTGTTGGTGGCTGAAGGTTCTTAACCACTCGCGCCAGAGTTTGTCGGCGACGCGAAAATGACATTCGAGCGTGTGTTGTTGTGTCCACTGGAGCCGGTGTTCTTCGAGTTGGGTAAATAGGTCAAAGACACTGTGTGGATCAAGGCTTTCAATAATAAAACGCGCTTCCTGGGTTCCGTCCGTCCTGGTGAGTGTTTCATCCCATTGCTGCTTGATGTAGTCGGTCAGATTTTCGACATATAGGTTCATCAGTTTGCTCCAGGGTTACGCACGATGGATACCGCGTCGGAGAGTTCAACCAGGAAACCACCCTGTTGTAGTGCTTCTTCAACCCAGGCAGTACTTGAGGCGATGGCGTAGCTTTGATGGCCTGATTCGCTCCCATTCCATTCCAAAGCGATGGTGAGTTGCGGTCCACCAATCGCAATTCCATAATGGGCAAATATTCGTTCATAAAAATCTGTCAGCCGTATTTTTTCTCCAGGATACAAGAGCGCGGCAACCAGGAAGCGTAAAAGTCCTTGGTGAAGAGTGAAACGCTGTCCTGCTCCTTTTTTTGGAGTAACCAAGCCGATTTCCTTGGAAAATTTTCTGAAATGTCGAAATCCATTATCATCGCCATTTTTCAGGTCTTTTTCTAATGTTGGTAATCCTGCTTTATTTAGTAAATCTGATCGAAGAGCGCGGTAAAGTATCGCATCCACTTGATTAAATGAAGCTTGAGCCATTTTTCGGATAGGCGCACCAACTATTGAATCAGGATCAGCAACAACCCAAGCATAATTTCCTATAAAACCAACAGTGTTTTTTTCTTTATTATCAATTCTGCGGGCTTGAAAACATAAACTGCGCAAGACTTGCATACAACAAAGCATCTGTAGCAATTCCAGTTTTTCCAAAGGACTTAAAGATGAAGAACAAATGTTGTGCATTTCAACGGCAAAGAGTAGCGCCTCAATGCGGGTGGATACGGGAACCCAGCCTAAGTGAGTAAATTTTGGATCTTCATTGAGTCTATATTTATCTAATGCGTTCTCGATGAAACTAACCAGTTCACCGATTGAAACAATACTATCATTAAGCATGTATTTGAGTTTTATTTCCAGTTGATTGATGATTTCCTTAACCCTAATGCGATTCAAATGTTTGTACTCTTGGTGAGATAACATATTGACAATTTCTGGAGCTTCACATTCAGCAGCAAGATTAGCTAATTGTAAGAAGAGTAGTTCACCGCCTCTACCCAGAAAATTATGAGTACTTTGATCAAAAAATTTCTTTGATGACTCCCAGTCAACTATTTGATCTTTATTTTTATTTTTTAAAGATTCTGGATGTTGCCAAGTAACTTCATGAGAGAGCAAAAATGTTGATGCAGGAAAAAATGTATAAGTAACCCAAGTACGATTTTTAGCGACACCTACAAAACCAGAAAAAAGACTTTGTATAAGCCTTATCGTTTCATCTTTATCCTGTTCAGGCCCACCTAAATGTTCCTTGATGGCATTTAAAGCCGCTAAGTAAGCTTCTCGATGCACCGGATGGCGCGTCTCCAGCTTGGAAGATGGAAAAAAAGAAAATAACTTAAGCGCAATACGATCCTGTGGCCAATAACGCGGTTTTTCTTCTTCAGTAATTCTTAACTGATAGGCACCTTCCCCGGATTCTTTTTTCGGTGATGAGAAAACCAGCAGAAATTCAGCCAAATATTCAATGGGCGTTTGATCTTTATAAAAGCGTCGTCCATACAAACGGATCGCTGGATTCCTTTGATCGGCCTGATGATCATCGGATTCTGAATTAGTTGGAAATCGGTTTTTCAATATACTAACTACATCTGTATAATCCGATTTTTTTTCATTCATGTCTCTCATCCTTATTCAACTCATTGATCATTAAGCGTCAGCATCGACTTAACAGCTTCTTCCAGTGGAGATAAATGATTATCAACTACTCCACGCACAGTTTGTGGGTCAATTTCTCCTAAGTAATTGTGAGTCAAAATATTACGAAACCCGCTGATTTGTTTCCAGGGAATCAGTAAATATTGCTGTTTCAGATCATCAGGCAAATGTTGAGTAGCCTCAGATAAAGTCTGTAAGTTACGCAAGATAGCATCGTAAAAAACTTCATCCTGTGTAAAATCACCACGCATTTCGATGCGTCTAATTTTAGCAATGGTATCCAGAACATGTTGTGCATAAGGTTGCCATGGCTTACTCATAAATCAATAGCCTCTGCTAAGATCCTGGATCGAAGATGACGGTTTAGTTCATGTTCCGGGATTAAATCAACACAATGGCCAGTAATCTCTGTCAGTCGATCCGCTAGTGCTAAACGTTGCGCGAACAAGTCATAACCCAGTGGAAAATCGACCAAAAAATCAATATCACTATCAGGGTTTTCTTCACCACGCACTACTGAGCCAAATATCCGAATACGCCGGGCACCATAGTGCTGACTGGCTGCAATAATGGCCTGACGTTGAGTTCGTAATTTTTCAAGAAGCATGGTGATCTCTGCAATTATTAGCAATACAGTCAACAGCTAGTCGCGATCCAGTCTTTGCTTCTGATCATCAAGCAAGTAGCGATGGATATAAACCTGCCCATCAATCCCAGCCCGCAACAGCATAATTTCACCAACAGATTGACTTTCAGGCG
This sequence comes from Gammaproteobacteria bacterium, assembly GCA_020047885.1. Next base: position 8,020 of record JAIFNF010000155.1, read on the forward strand.
GCGTTACCCGCAGCAATCCAGCGCGAAACCATTCCAGTTGCGCCAAATGAATGCGCGCCAATTCACTACCCAGTTCACCCGTATGACGCCGCTGGATATAATCGAGGAGGGGTAGCGGCAGTTCCAAGGTGATCCCTTCCGGTTTAAATTTAAAATACAGTTGGGGCAAACGACGCACCGGATCGTAGCGCAGTTCAAATTGATTAAAGGGTAGCATCGCCGTTACCAATTGTGTCGGTTGCACAATCTCCCGATCGGGACGGCGTAGCGTCAAATAGAGCCGATCCTGATCCTTCTGAAATTGTCCAGCGCTGAATCCAGAAAAGACTTCCAGTAAAACACGCAAACAGGCTCTACAGAACTGGCGCTGCTCTAACGTACTGAATGTTTGGAATCCACGATGCTGTTGCCATTGGTCAAAATCTCGTAAACGCGGAGATTGCAGGAAACTATCGAGAAAAGTAGTAGCCAGGATTTCAGCGCCAATGATCGGTTGGCCAAAGAGATACGCCATACGCCGTTGTGCAAAGCGCCAACGGACTCCAGCAGACTCGCGGGATAGAGTACGCCAGCGTTGATGGACCCCGGCTAGCGTTTCCGGTAAGTACGCCCAGCCCATCCCTTCACTGAGCGGGAGTTGGCGTTCAAAATCTACGGCGACCGGGCCACCAAATACCACACGGCGAATGAGCGCCACCGCACGCAGGCTTTCCGCAGCAGGCCATGGATTGCCCTGACGATAGCCGAAGAAACTTTCGCTAAATATGATGTTTTCCAGGCCATCAATACTTTTTTCCACGCCTTCGCTGGCCTGTTGTTTAGCCTGCTCACACGTCATGCCCCCGGTTAGACTGAGTGCAAGATGAGCGATCATTTGCCGCATTGTCAGGCGTTGCTCATAAGCGGTGAGCCGTTGATAAATCCAGCGAACTCGGGTTTCTGCGGTTGCGCTGGCAACTTGTAATGCCCGCCGGTTCAGTTGCAAAGGGCAGGTCAATTCGGCAGAACAACCGACGCATCGTTGCCAGGCGGAGTGATTGACGAGTCGGGTTAGTAATCGTGCGCCGAGCGCGACGTTATCCAGCCTCGCCATATTTAAAATAATCAGGGGTTTTGAAAACTGGGTAAGCGTATGTGGTGTAAGATTTCCACAAGTGTAGGATTCATCAAGGCACTGTAGGACAAGGCTTTCTATATCACTGGCTTGCTTCGTGAAGCATTTAAGCGTATCGAGCAATGGGCCAGTGTTGCTAATAATCAGCCAACTGCCCTTTTCATCAGACTCAAAAGCCTGCTCAATCCATTGCAAGCGCAGGTCGGCGGGCAGTTCGCTCATATCCTTGACGATGGAAATCAGTTTTTGCCCTTGTGGGCTTTCCCATTTCATAGTTTCACGTTCATTTAATGGCTGCTTTAATGGTTCATACGGGTCAAGCTGATAAAGTTTCTTGATCGTATCCAGGGAGACAGTAGATTTTCCATCGCCGGCATGACCGGTGATAATAACCACACAGTCATTATCACTCGTTAAGGCGTTAAAAACATCATCAATGAGTGGGAATGGCTCATAGATTTCAGGAAAGTAGCGGTTGAGAGCCTGTGATTCTGCTAAGGCATTAGCACCGCCAGCATCCAAATTATGTAAGGAATTTAAGTAAGCAATAAAATCATTTCCAATTTTTAAATCAGCCGATGTAGTTAGTGAATAAATTTGGTAGCCATTACTAAAATCATTAACATTTTCTTCTTCAGGCGATTGCGTCATTTTTTGAGGAAGTCCAATAGCAGAACGTAAGCGGTCATGCTGTTCTTTTGGAAAGAATTTTTCAAAAAAATAGTCTGCAATTTTCACAGTAATCTCCTTGTTATTTAAAAGAGTTTCGTAGATTTCTTCTGTAAAGCCTCCTTTTGTTTTTCTCGAAATCAGTTCTCCTTTCAAAAAATCACCTGAGCTATTTTTAGTCAGTTCAGAATAGTTTTCTATTTCCCATATTCCATCATTAACTAATCTGGCAAATGGGTATTGTAGTTGTATTTTCTCTTTTAAATCTGATAGTGAATCTACTAATTTTTCGTAAATACTGAACAATTCAAGACGCTGTTTATTTTGATGGCATCTTGCCAGAGATACTAAAATTAGTAATGGCTTATGGATTGAGTATTTCCCTTTAAATTTACTAATTTTTATTTTAGCAAAAATATCTGGCAAGTTGTCCATTTTATTTATTTCACAGGGTGCAAATCAAGCAACCGCTATCGTTTTCGTCATCACCCTCAGAAAATTTTTCCAGTAATTTTTTCTTAGGTTTTCTGGCTTCAACTTCTTTTTGCAATTCAGCATTAGCCATTATTTTATCTGCTCTTTTTACCAAGTCTTCAAGATATTCACCTTGAGACCAAGTATGAGATCTACCATGTTCTCTATGAAAATCTTCATACGATTTTGCCTTTTCAAAAAGTTCAGGATGTCTTCCAGAAAGACCAACCCATTCCTCTTTTCTCTGAAAGAAACAAAAGTAACAACCAGAACGACTGCGCCAAGAATAATATTTTGGGATACCCGCACCAGAAGATTGCAATATTTCAAACACATCACTTTTCATTATTTTATCTTCGATAAAAGGGTATCGTGCAGAAATATTTGGCTTCTTTGATAAATAGCCTTGCCGATTTTTTTCATCAAATCTTATTGCAACATAAGTAATCGCCTGATCTTCACCAACATATTCTTCAAAGGGTTTTATTTTCAATTCAACAGTACACCAACGTGTTTTAGCTGTTGGAAGAAAGTTTCCATTTAATTTCAAATAATAATCAAAATCCCGACCTGCATTTAACCGAACAATCGGCTTTCCAAGATAATCCTGTAAAAGATCAACAAACTCCAGAGTTTCCGGCAATTCAGCGCCGGTATCCGCAAAAAAGTACTCCATTTCAGGTACTTTATCCCGCATATAAATTGCCAATGCGGCGCTATCTTTTCCGCCGGACAGTCCGAGTAAATGACGCACTGGCTTTTGAACGGGTTGTATTAATGTTGTCATCATATTCTCCTCTATAAGAAACTAAAACTGGGTTGTTTGCATCGCTTGCATGTTAGCGTTCATCTCCCCCCTTTGCCAACAGCGGGGGGACTGATCAACATGGGGCAGCGATTGATTTAATGAATTAACTGACCCTCTGCCGCGCACTGCAAACGCGCCAGCCATTCGACTCCATCAGCACAATCCAGCAAAGCCTCGCCCAAGTCTTCAAATACCGTCAATGCACTAATCCGCTCCAAAATCGGCGCACTTTGCAAGGCTATCGATTCGTTAAACCGGCGGCGGATAAGCCGCTGCAACAGCCGTCGCTCTGAATCGTAAGCCTCCTGCCGACCCTCCTGCCGACCCTCCTGCCGACCCTCCTGCAAGCCTTCCTCTTTCCATTGCTGAGTCCAACTCACCACACGTCCAGTCAACATGACACGCGCCTCCTCCAGATTATTCAGTTCAGGTAATGAAACATCAGGCAACCGGGTTTTAAGAAAACCTTCCCGCAGCCAGACCAGGAACGAACGCCGCAACTCATCTTGCTCGGGTTCCGCTAACCACTCGGCCAGCGCCGTGATGATTTCCCGCACCACCTCCGGACCCCGACTCTTCTCCAGCCGAAAGAGCGCCGCAACCAGATTGCGCTGACTAGCCAACGCCGCATCCGTATACGCGCCCTCATCAATCAGCAAATAGCGCATTTGCGGCCGATACGTCACCAACTCCGCCGGTCCCGCTTGAATCAGCGGATCCAGAGTTGTTGGCGCACTCCACCGCCGCTCCCCGTTATACAGCACGATTGGCAACACCGATGGCAACCGTCGCGGACGTCCGAGCTGCCGACTGCGAATCAAATCCTGATACAGCAGATCAATGTAGGTAAAAAGCCGCATCGCCATAAACCGCTGCACCCCGGACTGAAACTCCAGCAGAATGTAGATGTACAACCAATCCTTTCCCCAGCGCACACGCCAGATCACGTCGCCGCGCCGATTGCGCAATCGGTCATCGACAAACTCAGCGGGATACTTTTCCAGCGTCCTCCAGTCCAGTTCAGCCACCCAGGCCGCCGGCACAAATCCCAACAACAGATCGCGGATCATTTCTGGGTGGTAAAATAGCCGCTTGTAGCCAGAATCATGGTCAGTGATCCGCTTGTTTTCTCCGGAATCCACGAGATTAATCCTCAGTTAGTTGTCCATCCACTTGCCGGGGTTCCGAAAAACGCCCCAACAGCGCCGCCACCACCGCCCATTGCACCGACTCATCCAGCCCCGCCAGCCCCGCTGCCAATTCATCCGCCTTAGCCCCTGCCGCCGCCCATTGCGTACTGGAAAGCTGAATCACCCGGCTCACTTCCCCGCGCTCGGCATCCACCCGTTTCAACAACACCGCGCCATCCACTGCATTCACGGTGGACGCCGCCTGTAACTGCCCCAAATCACGCAACTGCTCCCCAACTTCCCGCAACCGCAACTCCGCCTGCAACCGCGTCTCCTCCCGCCACTTCTGCGGCGGCGCCCGCCCCATCAGCGTCGCCACTGACTCCAGCCATGCCGTATCCTCCACCGGGTCCGCCTGAGTCAACCGCCGAATCAGCGCCCCCAACCCCAATTGATCCGGCGTATAACGATCCAGTCCGCCATACCGTTGCACCAACGCCCGGCGTAACCCGGCCAAATCCACCACCGGCTCATCCAGCAACGCCTGATGCAGCGCCGTCTGCCAATGCGCCAACAGCGCCGAATACGCCCCGCTCAACTCCCGCAACGCCTGCACCAGTCGCTGAATAAACCGCTCCACCACCGCCGGGTCATCCGTGGCAAAATCCGCGGGATGCACCCCACACGCCTCCGGCAACGCCTCAAACAACAACACCCCGGGACTCTTCGCCTGCTGAAACGCCGCCCGCACCTGTTCCGCCCGGACGCTCAACCCCCGACACGACCGCACATAATCCGGCAGTCCGGCCATAAACCGCATCAGCGGCCGCACAATATCCAGCAGCGTCGCATCCTCGCGCACCTTCCCGACAATCGAATGCAGGTACTGAAACCGCTCCAGGGCAAACAATTCGGGGCGACGACAGAGCAACTCCAGATCCTCCAGCGTCAACCCCTCACAAAAACCATCTTCCCGATACAGCGCCACTTCCCGCCGATACGCCAACAAATACACCGTCAGCAGCACCGGCAACCCGCCCAGTTTCATCCCATAAGGCGCTTGACGCAGCCGTGCGTAAATCTCCGGTAAGCCGACTTGCCGCTCATGGCCATCGCTCAGGCAATCAGTGATCGCTTGCCAAACCGGCTTGATGCGACAGGGGTCTGCCGCCGGCGGTGGATAAAATCCCCAGCGCCCGGCCTCCTGACGATGCACACCACTGGCTTTCAACAGCGACAAATACAGGCTCATCTCCGCCGGACTCTTCGCAATCCCCAAATTCTCCTGATCCGCCGCCTTCAACATCGCCGCCAACAACCGCTTCCGCCCGGTATGCGCACTCGGCGAGGGGTGATCCCAGTTGATCAGCTCATTGCGCAACAGCGGTGCCTGCGGATAACACACCGTTTCCACCCAGGCCGACAACCGCTGTTGCAAATCCCGGCGATCCCGCACCGGCTGTTCCACGCCGCCGAAAAACCAG
>JAIFNF010000150.1 GCA_020047885.1 Gammaproteobacteria bacterium
ATTTTAAATCCTGCAACCGGCATTTTTAAAAAACCTGTTTTGGTTCTACACTAGGGTTCCCGTTCAGCCGGTCAGACTTCAGGCAACCCCATGTGGCAATCGATTATCGTCAATAACCTTGGCAAAGCCTACAAGCGCTATCCCAGCCAGTGGGCGCGCCTTCAGGAATGGCTCGATCCGGCTCAGCGGCCCCGCCACGAGGCGCACTGGGTCCTGCACGACGTCAGTTTCACCGTCGCCCCCGGCGAGGCGGTCGGCATCATCGGCAACAACGGGGCTGGCAAAAGCACCCTGCTCAAGATCATTACCGGGGCTGCTCAGCCCACTGTCGGCACCGTCGCGGTGCAGGGCCAGATCGCTGCCTTGCTGGAGCTGGGCATGGGATTTCACCCGGATTTCACCGGCCGGCAAAACGTGTTCATGGCCGGCCAGTTGCTGGGTCATAGCGCGGCGACGATTGACGAGCATTTCTCCGCCATCGAGGCGTTCGCCGAAATCGGCGACTACATCGACCTGCCGGTGCGCACCTACTCCAGCGGCATGCAGGTCCGTCTGGCGTTCAGCGTCGCCACGGCCCTCCGTCCCGACGTACTCATCGTCGATGAAGCGCTGTCCGTGGGCGACATTTTTTTCCAGCAGAAGTGCTTTGCGCGCATTCGCTCGTTTCGGGAACAGGGCACCACCCTGCTGTTTGTCACCCATACGCTGGGCGTGGTCTACTCGCTGTGCGACCGTGGCATTCTGCTGGATCATGGCCAGGTCATCCTCGACGATCGCCCCAAACCGGTGATCGACCTCTATCAGGCGCTGGATCTGCAGCGGCGCAATGCGTCCTGCCCGGTGGCCAAACCGGCCGCAGCGGCGTCCTCTCCGGTGGCCGAACCAGCCCCGACGGTGACACCGCTCCCAATGGAGAGTCCCCCAGCCAGCGCAACCCTCGAATCCGCCATGGGCGACATCGCCACCGGGCATGCGGTCATTGACCAGGTCCAACTGGCCTCCCGTGGCCAGGCGATCACCGCAGTGATCAGCGAAGAACCGCTGGACATCCTCATCACCGTCCAGTTTCACCGCGCCTGTCAGGACCCGCATATCGGCTTCCAACTGCGCGACGCCCGCGGCGAACCGGTGTTCATGACCAACACCTACTGCATGCGGGAAAGCATCGGTCCGGTCGCCGCCGGCCAGCGCATCCAGGCGACGTTTTCCTTCCGGGCGGCGCTGGCCCCCGCCGTCTACACCCTGACTGCCGGCGTGGCCAATGGCGGCGTCGGCGAAGGCGATTTTCATGAAATGCTGGCCCGCCGGCAAAACGCCATCAGCCTGACCGTGCTGAAAAATATCGAGGCCATTCAATGGAGCGGCGTTTATAACCTCGCCCCGGCGCTGTCGCTGCAATGGCTGGCCGCGCCGCAAACCGCCTGACCAGGGAACCGGGAGACCGTCATGCCGCCAACCGGACTGCTAGTCACCACCAGCCAATCATTGCTGCTCATTGATCCCGACTCCGGGACCGGCTGGCGCCTCGATGAGGGCCGGGGCCTGTACTACGGGATCGCGGTCGCCGGGGAACAGATTCTGGTGGCCGCCCGCGGCCGGCTGGTGTCTTCCAGCGTCCCGCCCGCCGCCGAACGCGGCCAGATTCTGGCCTTCGACCGCCACTGGCGGAGCAGCGTCCTCCCGGACGCGCCGTTTCCCCTGCGCGATATGCACCAAATTTTGCTGTATGAGGATCAACTGTGGGTAACCTGCTGTTTTGATAACAGCATCGCCATTTACGATAGCCGGCGCCAGACCTGGACCCGCTGGCATCCGCTGGGACTATCCCCCGGCGAACCGGAAGATAATAATCATTTCAACAGCCTGGCTATTTTTGATCAGCAGTTATGCGTCCTGGCCCACAACCGGGGCGACAGCGATTTGCTGTTTTTTCAACTGCCGGAACGCCAACTCATCGCCACGCTCCCCCTGGGCAACCAGGCTCATAACATCTGGCGGCGCGGGTCGGCCTGGGCGACCTGCAGCTCCGGCGTGGGCCAGTTGGTCAGCACTGACGGCTGGGTCGTGGACACCGGCGGCTTTCCCCGGGGTATGGCCTGGGTCGGCGCCGAAACCTGGGTGGGGATTTCCGAGATCGCCGAACGCGGTCAACGGGATTTCACGACCAGCGAATTGCACCTGTTCAACGCCGTCTGGGAGCGGCAGCGGCGCATTGCGCTGGTGAATGAAGGCCTAGTGCTGGAGGTTTGCCCGTTGCCGGCGGGCTGGACGCCACCCGACAGCGAGCGTCTGACGTTTCCTGTCTACTCCTGAACGAGTGGTGGAGTCGCCGCTTCGAACCACCCCGTCGACTTCGTCGCCACCCCTCCTTATCCAAGGAGGGGAAATTCCACAACGCCCACCGGATGGCTATAGACGCTTTCCAGGAAATCGCCTCAAGGCTTATGCCCAATCACCGCATAATCCTGCGGGCCGCAAATGACCTCATTAAACCAACTAGCCACCTGCGTATTGCTGCTGTTGACCATGAACCGCTGATGTTCAGGATAGGGGTTCAGCCGCAGGATCTCGACCGGCGTCCAACCCCGCCCTTCCAGGAGAAACTGCGCCAGCGGCGGCGGCAGGGGCCGCAGGTGAGTCGGATCGAAATAGAAATTATAGGAACTGACCCGCATATTTTCCGGATTGGGCGTCTCCAGGATCAGCAAACCGCCGGGACGCACGACCCGCAAGGCTTCGTCGAGCAGGTTGACCTGCGCGGCCAGTGGCAGATGCTCAATAATGTGGAACCCGGTCACCGCCCCCAGACTGGCGTCGGGCAGGGCGCGTAGCGCCGCCAGAGCGTCGGCTTCCTCCGCCAGCAACCCGCGTTCGCGACATTCGTCGATCATCGCCCGGTTCAGATCAATACCCCGGCCGGTCAGACCCTCCCGGGTCAGCAGCTCCAACCACTCGCCACGCCCGCAACCCACATCCAGCACCGGATCATCATCCCCGCCGACGCCCGCCTGGCGCAGATAGGGGAGATAAAACTGCAGCCGCTGTTGAATCTCGGTTCGGGGTCCCCGAAACTGATCTTCAAAACTGACATAGAGCGCATCCAGCCGGCGTTCGTCCTCCTGGGCAAACGTCGCCAACTGGTCAGCAGCGAACGGGGCCGGCAGGCGTTTGCGCGCTTCGGCCAGCAACAACCCCAGCCGGCGCTCCTGATCGGTCAGCGCCCGCCGGTAATCCTCCAAACACCGCCGCATCGGCACCACGTCACGTCGCATCTGCTCCTGAATGATGCGGAACTCGCCGCGATTGGCCTTGGCATCGACCAGGCGCTTGATCTGGGTCTCTTCGTCCTGCAGTCGCTCGGCCAGCGCCTGGAGTTGCCCGGCCAGATCACCCACTCCCTGCTTGACCTGATCGAGTTCCAAGGCGGTGGCCTGGAGATCAGCCAGGCGTCTCAAATCATCCGTCAGGCGCTGCAGACGCACTGCCTGAGCTGTTCCCGCTCCGCCCGCAGTTGCGCCACATCCGCTTCCCGCTCCGCCCGCAGTTGCGCCACCTGAGCCCTCAACTCCGTCCAGAGTTGCGCCACATCCACTTCCCGCTCCGCCCGGAGTTGCGTCACCTGAGCCATCAACTCCGCCCGGGTCTGTTCATCCTGGGCGACTTCCCGCGTCAGGCGCTGATCCTCAATCGCCTCCAGCCGACGCAAACGGTCAATCAATCGCCGTGGATAGATGATCAGGGAACCTAGCGCCAACAGGCCGCCGATCACCGGCCAGCGATAGAGCGTTTGCCAGGGCGCTCGCAACTCTCCGGATGGAGGGGAGGTGCGAGGAGTGACCGCTGCTGAAAAATTTGTTTGCATCGATGCCTTCCTGTCGCTTTAAGGAGCCGAGCCGGGAGAAACTGACGCAAAATCCGACCAGCCCGTTAATTCTACCGCAATCGCCCGACCCTCCGACCCCAGCCACAATCCCAGAATCAGGTCCAGCCGCGTCACGCCACCACACAGTTTTTCCAGATGATGCGCCAGACCGCTGCTATCCGGCTCACGATGCAACAACGCCCGATAGGCATTGCGCACGAACGCTGTCCCCCGGTATTGCAACAACTCGCCGAGCGTATACCGGTCGCGAATCGGCAGTGCCTCCGGCTCCAACGACAGCGGCGTCAGGGTCCACCGCCCGGCCGGCGGCGCCAGTCCCTGCACGGTGACGCCCGCCCGGTCGCCTTCCGGGGAAAAGCGCAGTTCCCGCAATGCATCGATCTGGCTGCTTTCGCCGTTGTGTAACCGGGCTAGGTGATCCTGCAGACCCTCGTGATCAGGTTCACGGCGCAGAAGACAGCGATAGGCGTGAGTCAGGAACTCCACATCATCCTGGCGCAGCAGTTCCTCCAAAGTATAAAGCCACTGGCGCGGCGTGGCATCCGGCGCATCCAGGGCGTTCGGATCGTTGGTCTCCGGCTGACGCCGGGTCGCTTCCTCGCGTATCCGTCGAATTAACTGCTCAATGTCCAGACCCGCAGGACTTGGTTCAATCACGCTTTCGGCCCTCGTGAAGTTTTTAAAGTGTTCCGTTCCGGCTAATCGCTTATAATCGCGCACCAGCCCCGAGATGATACCAATATTAAGGAAACCCATGTTGCAAACCGTGATGTTCCGCTCCCTGTGGGCCTATCGGGGCTTCATTTTCGCCAATGTGCGCCGGGAGTTCCAGCAACGCTATACCCATTCGCTGCTGGGCGGCTTGTGGGCGGTGCTGAATCCGCTCACGCAGATTGTCATTTACACCGTCATTTTCGCCGGGATCATGCAACCCCGCCTGGCGGGACGGGAAGATCAGACCTTTGCCTACAGCGTGTACCTGTGCGCCGGCCTGCTGCCCTGGACCGCGTTTGCCGAACTGGTCAACCGGATGCAGAACGTCTTTCTCCAATACGGCAACCTGATCAAAAAGGCCAGCTTCCCCCGCTCCTGCCTGCCGATGATCGTCGCCTTGTCAGTCCTGATTGATTTTGGCATCGTCTTCGCCCTGTATCTGGCGTTTCTGCTGATGATTGGCGGCTTTCCGGGCTGGGTGGCCCTCGCGGCGCTGCCGGTCTTTCTGATTCAACTCGCCTTCGGTCTGGGCTTGGGCTTGCTGACCGCGACACTGAACGTGTTTTTCCGCGATGTCGGCCAATTCGTCGGGGTCATCCTGCAATTCGGTTTCTGGCTGACGCCCATCGTCTACAGTCCGCACATTCTGCCGGAGTCGGCGCTGGCGCTGCTATGGCTGAACCCGATCTATCCGCTGATCAGCGCTTATCAGGGGATTTTTCTGAACCACGCCTTGCCGGACTGGGGTTCCCTGCTGGTGATCAGTGTGCTGGCGCTGGCGCTGTTGCTCTGGGCCGGTCGGCTGTTCATGAACCGGGCTGGCGAAATTGTCGATGAACTATAGGAGTCCGATTTGAGTTGTGGAATCGCCGCTTCGAACCACCCCGTCGACTTCGTCGCCACCCCTCCTTATCCAAGGAGGGAAAATTCTACAACGCCAACCGGATGGCTCTATAAGGAACTGATGGGTGAGTTATTTGCCCACTCTGAGCCACTGGCTTTAACTTTAAAATTGCAGCGAAGAGCGCCATGCTGGACACGACTCCCCCGGAAATTGATGTAGAACGGCTCATGCGCCAGATTCGCGAGGACGCCGAGCGGGATCGACAGGGCCTGCCGATCAACCGTACATCCGCCCTCACGATGGCACGTCGGGCGGCGGCGTTCCATCTGCCCCGCCTGCCGGAGGCCCCGGCGGCCTTGCCGCGTCAGGATCGCTATACCCTCAGCGAACTGCTGGACCGGCA
>JAIFNF010000204.1:0-930 GCA_020047885.1 Gammaproteobacteria bacterium
ACGGTCGCCATCAAGCCGTTGCGTGAAGCGCAGAGCCAACAGATCACGCTGCCGCAGGAACAGGTTGCCGCCTGGTTATCGGCGGCGCTTGGGAAAACGGCCTGAAATTCCTCACCCTTTCGTACTGAATTGCTGGAGACTAGAAGCTGATGGAGCAATACACCGACGACGAACGCGTCGAAGACCTGAAAAAATGGTGGCGGGATAACGGCGTCAGCATCATCGTGGGCATTGTGCTCGGCATCGCCGCGATCTTCGGCTGGCGATATTGGCTGGCCTATCGCGATGGTCAGGCGGAAAAAGCGTCACTGGCTTACGATGCCTTCATCGAAGCGGTGGAAAAACCGGACGCGGATCAAGCCCGCCAACAGGGTCAGGGGTTGCTCACCGATTTCCCCCATTCCGCCTATACCGCGCTGGCGACCTTGCGGCTGGCCAAACTGGCGGTGGACAGTGGCGATCAGGCAACGGCTATCCAGCAACTGCAATGGGCTATTGATCACGCCAAACTTGATGAATTCCGCGACATTGCCCGACTGCGATTGGCGCGGGTGCTGTTCGCTGCGGGCCAATTGGCCGAAGCGGAAAAACAACTGGAGTCGGTGAAGACCGCGGGTCTCAATGCCGAGCGCCAGGAGTTGCGCGGCGATATTCACTTGGCGGGCAATGATCCCGCCAAAGCGCGAACCGCATACGCCGAGGCGTTGGCCGCTGGCGGCACCAGTCCGCTGTTGCGCATGAAGCTGGACAATCTGGCGACCCCGACCGCCGACACGGTGATTGCCGCGCCCGCTCCTCCTCCGCCACTGCCTGAACCTGCCGTGGTTGAAGCACCGACCGAAGCTCCAGCGCCCGCTGAAATTCCAGCCGCGCCCGCCGAGGTTCCCGTACCTGAAGCTCCATCCGCGCCCGCCGAGGTTCCCGTACCTG
>JAIFNF010000204.1:955-14680 GCA_020047885.1 Gammaproteobacteria bacterium
TCCCGTACCTGAAGCTCCATCCGCGCCCGCCGAGGTTCCCGTACCTGAAGCTCCAACCGCGCCCGCCGAGGTTCCGGTACCCGCCGAAGCTCCGGCACCTGTAGAGGTTCCGGTACCCGCTGAAGCTCCAGCACCTGCCGAGGTTCCGGTACCCGCCGAAGCTCCGGCACCTGTGGAGGTTCCAACCGCACCTGCTGAAACTCCAGCCGCGCCCGCTGAGTTGAACCCAGCGCCTCCCGTTCCCCCTGCATCAGGTCCATCATCATGATCCGATCTGCCCTTTCCATTCTCATCCTGATCCTGAGCGCGGGTTGTAGCACGGTCAGCGGCTGGTTTGGCGGGTCGGATAACTCAATCCCTCCGGCGGAGCTGAAGACCATTACTGAACCAGCGATCAGCGTTCAACAACTCTGGCAAATCCAGGTCGGTTCCGGTGCCGAAGACCAGTTCATCCGCCTGACTCCGGCCCTGAACGATGGGCGGATTTACGCCGCCAGCCATAACGGGATGGTTATGGCGCTGGATGCGCTCAGCGGACAACGGGTTTGGGAAACCGCGACGGGATTGCCGATCTCCGGGGGCGTGGGCATTAGCGATGACGGTCTGGTGCTGGTGGGAACGCGCAAAGGCGAGGTCGTCGCCTTGCGCCAGGAGAATGGCCAGGAAGCCTGGCGCGCCCAACTGTCCAGTGAAGTGCTGGCATCGCCGCGCGCCGCTAAAGGCATCGTGGTCGTGCGCACGATTGATGGCAAATTCACCGGTCTCGACAGTCGTTCCGGCGAACAGCGCTGGACGTACAGTCACGCCATGCCCGCCCTCAGCCTGCGCGGCAACGCCCCACCACTGATCACTCAGGATTTGATTATCGCTGGCCTGGATAACGGCAAATTGTTGGTGCTGGCGCTGGCCAAGGGCTTGCCGCTGACCGAGAAGACCATTGCTGCGCCCCGTGGCCGCACCGAGATTGAACGGTTGATCGACATTGATTCGGAACCCAAAGTGCTGGGCGATCTGCTGTACCTGGCGGCCTATCGCGGGAATGTGGCCGCCATGAATATGCGCGATGGCAATCTGGTCTGGAGCCGGGATTTGTCCAGTCACGCCGGGTTGGACGTGGACGCACGGCAGGTCTACCTCAGTGATGACGCCGATGCGGTGTTGGCGCTGGATCGCGCCAGTGGCGGAACGCTCTGGAAGCAACCGGAGATGACCGGGCGGCGGTTGTCCGCTCCCGCTGCGACGACGGATTATGTGGTCGTCGGCGACTTCGAGGGGTATCTGCACTGGTTGCGCAAGGAAGATGGCCTAATCGTTGGCCGGACGCGAGCCACCAGCAAAGCGATCATCGCGCCGCCCATCGTCGCTGGCGATGTTGTGTTTGTTCAGGGCCAGGGTGGTACGCTCGGGGCATTCCGCGCTGGCGGGTGAAGTGTCCCGTCTACCCTTACCCCCTCTCTTTCCAACCTGCATAGCTGACCTCCCGAACCACCCCGTCGCTTCGCGCCACCCCTCCTGAGCCAAGGAGGGGAATCCGCAAGTCCGGCAGTCATCGGGAAAGGCTAGAGTCACCACGCTTGATTTTGCGCATTGCCGTTCCCTCGCGCCTGTACCAGACCTTCGATTACCTGCCCCCGCCGAACTGCGACCCCGCTATTTTGCAACCAGGTCAGCGGGTTCGGGTGCCCTTCGGGCGGCAACAGATGGTCGGTTTCCTGGTAGAACTGGCGGCTGACACCACCATCGACCGGGATAACCTGCGTCCGGCGCTGGCCATCCTCGATGCCGAAGCCTTGTTGCCGCCGGATGTGTTAGCGCTCATCCAGTGGGCACAACGCTACTATCATCATCCGCCCGGTGAGGTGTTCACCACCGCGTTACCGGTGCTGTTGCGCCAGGGCGAACCGGCGACCGTCCCCACGCCGACGCCCCTGTGGCGTATCACCGCCGCCGGTCTGGCTGTACTCGCTGACGGCAGCCTGCGCCGTGCCCCGGTGCAATGGCGGATGCTGGACTATCTGGCGCGTTGCCCGGATGGCGCTGAACCAGAGACGCTGCGGCCGGTCGTCAGCCACAGCGCTGCCACCTTGCGGACGTTACGGGACAAGGGCTGGGCCGAGCAGACCGCAGCACTGGAAGGCGCGACTCCCATTCCCACCGCACATCCCCCGCCGGTGTTGAACGTGGCTCAGGCGGCGGCGGTAGCCACGATTTCCGCGGCGTTAGGTCGGTTTCAGGTGTTCCTTTTGGAAGGCGTCACCGGCAGCGGGAAAACCGAGGTCTACCTGCAAGTGATTGAAGCGGCGCTGGCGCAAGGCCGGCAGGCGCTGGTGCTGACCCCGGAAATCGGCCTGACCCCGCAGTTGCTGGCGCGCTTTCGGGAACGATTGCCAGGACCGCTGGCCGTCTCGCATTCCGGTCTGAGTGATGAAGAGCGGCTCAAGGCCTGGCTGATGGCGCGTGAGGGTCGCGCCCGCGTCGTGGTCGGCACCCGTTCTGCCGTATTTGCGCCCCTGCAAGCGCCGGGCGTCCTGATCATCGATGAAGAACACGATCCGTCCTTCAAGCAGCAGGAGGGTTTCCGCTACCACGCCCGCGACCTAGCCATCGTTCGTGGACGGCAACTCAACATCCCGGTCGTTCTTGGTTCCGCCACCCCGGCGCTGGAAAGTTGTCACAACGCCCAGCGGGAACGCTATCACTTACTGTCCCTGCCGGATCGGGTCGGCGGCGGCACGGAATCGCCCATTCATATTCTCGATGTGCGCCGCCAGCCGATGCGCGAAGGACTGTCACAACCCTTGCTGGAACGGATTCGCGCCCATCTGGATCGGGATGAGCAAGTACTGCTGTTTCTGAACCGGCGCGGTTTTTCCCCGGTGCTGCTCTGTCACGAATGCGGCTGGCTAAGCCTGTGTCGGCATTGCGATGCCCGCATGACCCTGCATTTACGCCGTCAACGCCTGATCTGCCATCATTGCGGCGATCATCGAGCCGTGGATACCGCCTGTCCACAATGCGGCTGCGTGGATCTGCGCGGTTTCGGTCAGGGTACGGAACGGCTGGAAACCGCGCTCCGCCAGGAATTTCCCGAAGTCGGCCTGACCCGCATGGATCGTGACAGCACCCGGCGGCGTGGCAGTCTGGAAGCGTTGCTGGCGGACATTCACGCGGGCGGCCGGCGCTTGCTGGTCGGCACGCAGATGCTGGCCAAAGGGCATCACTTCCCTGACGTGACCCTGGTTGGCATTATTGACGCGGATCAGGGGCTGTACGGCATCGACTTCCGCTCCAGCGAACGGATGGCGCAACTGATTCTGCAAGTCGCCGGGCGAGCCGGGCGGGCGGAGAAACCAGGTACGGTGATTATCCAGACCCATCATCCCGATCATCCCCTGTTGCGCACCCTCGTCTCCCGGGGCTATCCCGCGTTTGCCGAAGAGGCGCTGGCCGAACGGCAGGCGGCGCTGTTACCACCGTTTGCGCATCAGGCGCTATTGCGGGCTGACGCGGTGGATGCGGAACGGGCGACGGCGTTTCTGTTGAAGGCGCTGGCGCTGGCCGAACCGCTGGCGGATGGCCTGGAACTGCTGGGACCGGCTCCGGCACCGATGGAGCGTCGCGCTGGCCGCTACCGGGCACATCTGCTGATGCAGGCCGCGCAACGTCAGGATTTGCACCGCTTTCTCCAGCGCTGGACCACGCTGCTCTGGGCGGAGCGTCAGGATCGCCAAGTGCGCTGGTCGCTGGATGTGGACCCACTGGAATTGTACTGAACTCCTGCATAGCGGAATCTTGTCAGGCACCGAGAGTTTTTGCTGTAATACGGTTATACACTCCTTCGAGGTCTTGCCATTATGCTAACCGTGCGCCTGGATGAAACGACCGAACAGCGACTGCTCGAAGCCTGCCGCCAACTCGGATGCAGCAAAAGCGAAGCCGTTAAGCAAAGTCTTGCCGTCTGGCTGGAGCGGTTTCAACCTCTGCCCGATCCTTACGAACTCGGCAAGGATTTATTCGATGCAGGGGAAGCTGCTGAACCCCCCACGGATCCACAACGGTTGGCCATCTGGAACTATTTGCATGACAAATACCGTACTCGTTGATTCGGGATTTACCATTGCCTTGTTCGATCCCCAGGATCCGTTGCACGCGAGCGCCAAACAGACCCTTCGCCACCTGAATGCTCGTCTCAGAACCGTCTGGCCGGTTATCGTCGAAACCTGTTTCTTTCTGGGTCCGAAAGGTAAGGACTCGTTTCTGCAATGGATCGAACGGGGAGCCGTTAGTGTGCGCCCTATTGAAGCTGTGGATATCGATGCGCTCATCACTATTCTCGATCGCTACGCTGACCAACGCATCGACCTGGCTGACGCCTGCCTGATCTGGCTGGCCGGACAGGAAAAAACCAGCCGGGTGTTAACCACCGACCGCCGTGATTTCAACGTCTACCGCACTCCGGACGGACGGCCTTTTGAACGGGTGTGGGTGACCGATGGACCGGGATGAGCAGGTGCTGCTGTTTTTCAACGGGTTGACGACTTTTTTGTCTACCCGGATCGTAATAATTTCAAAATATTAAAAAATAATTGAACTCCAGTGACTTTACTTAACGCGGGATGCAGCTAGAATTTAAAAACTTGTAGCGCCTTTCCGCCTCCAAGTGAACCACTAAAATTTCCACCACCACCCATGGGCTATAACAATGCAACAAGACTTGGTGCATGCGATAAAAAGCAATCCCAAATACCATGAGCTGATCACCAAACGTTCCAAGTTTGCCTGGATCCTGGCGGCACTCATGCTGTTGATCTACTACGGTTTCATCCTGATCATCGCCTTTAACAAGGAATTCCTCGAGCAGCCGCTCTGGGAAGGTGCCGTGACCACCGTCGGGATTCCGATTGGCTTGGGCGTCATCATCAGCGCCTTCATCCTGACCGGCATTTACGTCTTCCGCGCGAATTCCGAATTCGACCGCCTGACCGCCGAAATCAAGGAGGAAGTCCTATGAGACTCTGGCAGAACGCCTTCACAGCTCTCGCCCTGAGCCTCGTTGCCGGCGCAGCGCTGGCCGCCGGCGATATGGGTGAAGTCAAAAAGCAGGCGGTTAACATCCCCGCCATCATCATGTTTCTGGCCTTTGTCGCCGCCACAATGGGCATTACCTACTGGGCGGCGCAGCGCACCAAGACGGCCAAAGATTTCTACGCGGCGGGCGGCGGCATCACCGGTTTCCAGAATGGCTTGGCCATCGCTGGCGACTACATGTCCGCTGCCTCATTCCTGGGTATCTCCGGCCTGGTGTTCATCAACGGCTATGACGGCCTGATCTACTCGGTTGGCTGGCTGGTCGGCTGGCCGATCATCATGTTCCTGATGGCCGAACAGCTCCGTAACCTCGGCAAGTACACCTATGCAGACGTGGTGTCTTACCGCTTCCAACGGGTGCCGATGCGCTCAATGGCTGCTACCGGTTCGTTGGTCGTCGTTATTCTCTATCTGATCGGTCAGATGGTCGGTGCCGGCAAGCTGATCCAGGTCTTATTCGGTCTGGACTACATCTATGCCGTGACCATCGTCGGCATTCTGATCATCATGTACGTCACCTTCGGTGGCATGCTCGCCACCACCTGGGTGCAGATCATCAAGGCCTGCCTGCTACTGGGCGGTGCCACGTTTATCGCGTTCGGCGCGCTGCATGTCGCTACTGATGGCACGTGGATGCCCGAGGCGCTGTTCCGCAAGGCCACCGAGATCCATGCGAAGAAAGACGCACTCATGCGCCCAGGTGCCCTGGTCACCAGCCCGCTTGAAGCCATTTCACTGGGCTTGGCGCTGATGTTTGGCACCGCCGGCTTGCCGCACATTCTGATGCGGTTCTTCACCGTGCCGAACGCGACGGAAGCGCGTAAATCCGTGTTCTACGCCACCGGCTTCATCGGCTACTTCTACATCCTGACCTTCCTGATCGGTTTCGGCGCCATTGTGCTGCTGATGCCGGAAACCTCGGGTTTCATGGTTGCTGATCCGAAGACTGGCGCACTGGCGCTCAAGGGCGGCCAGAACATGGCAGCGGTGCAACTCTCCGCAGCGGTCGGCGGCAATCTGCTGCTCGGCTTCATCTCGGCTGTCGCCTTCGCCACGATTCTGGCGGTGGTTTCCGGTCTGACCCTGGCGGGCGCTTCGGCGATTTCGCATGACCTGTACGCCAGTGTTTGGGCGCATGGCAACGTTGATGAACAGCAGGAAGTGCGCGTATCCAAGATGGCGACCGTGGTGTTGGGCATTATCGCGATCTTGCTGGGCATTGCCTTCGAACAGCAGAATGTCGCCTACCTGGTCGGCTTGACCTTCGCAGTCGCGGCCAGCGCCAACTTCCCGATCCTGATCGCCTCCATCTATTGGTCGAAGATGACCACTCGGGGCGCATTACTGGGCGGCTGGCTGGGGCTGGTCAGTTCAACGCTGTTCGTGATTCTCGGCCCGACCGTGTGGAAGGATGTGCTGGGCAACGCCGAAGCGATTTTCCCGTTCAAGAACCCGGCGCTGTTCTCGATTGTCATTTCCTTCCTCGGTATCTGGCTCGGCTCGATCATGGATAACAGCGAGCAGGGCAAGAAGGAATGCGAGTCCTTTGAGGCGCAGAATGTGCGCTGCCAGACCGGTATTGGCGCTGAAGGCGCAGCCAGCCACTAAGCTTCAGCTCCCCCGCTTTTCCAGGGGGGATTTGCAAGCCTGACTGGCCGCAACCGGTTAAACTCCAACCCCTTCCGGTGATCGCCGCGAAGGGGTTTTTCATGTATCGCTGGCTATCAGGATCGAATCGTTGTGACGACTCCGGATCAAACTGCATTTATCGCCCGTTTGCCGCCCTTTAACCGGCTTTCCGTCACCGAACTGGAGCCGATTGCCCGGGAATTGACCGTTGACCACTATGCTGTTGGCGACGTGTTGGTGAAAGTCGGCGAAACGCCGGCTTGTCTCTATTTCATCATCGACGGTGCCGTGTACGAAGTGGATGGCGATCCCTCCGTCACGACGCAGAGTGATGGGGTTCCGTCCGGCAGTTCCCCACTGTGGTGCATTACCGCAATCTACGCCGCCGAGGATGCCTTTGACCCTGGCGCTCTGCTGGAAGGTGCCAGCAAACACAGTTTCGTCGTCCATGAACCGACTCGCTGTTTTCTCTTGCCACGGCCGGCCTTCCTGCGCGCTGTGCAGAGCTATCCGGCGTTAGCGGCGTTCTATGACCAACGGATTTCCCAGCGACTCGCCACCCTGCGTGAGTCGGGTGATACCCGCGATTTATCGTCTTTTACCCTAGCCAAAATTCAGGACGCCTATATCCATCCGCCGGTGTTCGTGGACGCCAACAGTTCCATCCGTGATGCTGCCCTGGCGATGAAAGCGCATAAAACCAACTCGGTGTTGGTGCAGGATGGCGATGAACTCGGCATTGTGACGGCCACCGACTTGCGGGAAGCCGCCATTATCGAGCGGCGCTCCGTCGATGAACCGGTAGGGCCACTGGCGACTTATGAACTCATCGGCATGGCACCAGACGATTTCCTGTTCAACGCATTGCTGCGGATGACCCACTACGCTATTAACCGCCTGGTGATCCGCGAAGGCTCTACGCTGCATGGTATTCTTGAACACATCGACCTGCTGAGTTATCTGTCCAATCACTCGCATCTGATCGCCCTGCAAATTGAGCGAGCGCAGTCCCGAGCCGACTTGAAGTGGGCCAGTCAGGATCTAGTCAACGTCATCCGCGATCTGCACACCAAGGGGATTAAAATCCGCTACATCATGCAACTGGTGTCGGAACTGAACAAAAAAATGTTGCGCAAGATTTTCGAGTTACTGGCTCCGCCGCAACTGCTGGCGGACGCTTGTCTGCTGGTGCTGGGCAGTGAAGGTCGCGAGGAGCAGGTGCTGAAGACCGATCAGGATAACGCCTTGATTTTGCGCGATGGTTTCACCTACCCTGACCTAGCGCGGGTTACCGGCGAGTTTACGGACTGCCTGATTGAGTTCGGCTATCCGCGCTGCCCCGGTAACATCATGGTGTCGAATGCCTATTGGAGCAAATCGGTCAAAGCGTTCAAAGATGAGCTATTC
The DNA here is from genome assembly GCA_020047885.1 of Gammaproteobacteria bacterium. Next base: position 9,080 of record JAIFNF010000204.1, read on the forward strand.
CAGTGGATCGTCTATCCGACCCCAGACTCCTTCCTGCAATTCGCGATCTTTTTCGACGCGATGGCGGTCGCCGGCGACGATAATCTGTTGCGCCATGTTAAGGATCACATGTACCGGCTGTTGGGGGATCATCGCGCCTTCTACGCCCAGTTCGCCAAGGCCACGGTCGCGTTTGAAACCCCGCTGGGCTTTTTTACCAACTTCGTGGTGGAAAAACACCGGGATGAACTGGATCTCAAAAAAGGCGGCATCTTCCCGATTGTGCATGGCGTTCGCAGTCTGGCGCTGGAGTACCGGCTGCCGCAGACCAATACCATTGACCGCATTCTGGCTCTCAACCAGCGCAACCTGTTTCGATCCTCGTTTGGCGTGGAGTTAATCGAAGTGTTCACTTATCTTTCCACGTTGCGGGTCAAGGCCGGCTTGAATAAAGTTCAGCAGAATCTGCCGCAGGACAACTACCTGAACCCCAAGGAACTGAACAAACTGGAACGGGAATTGCTGCGCGACTCGTTCAAGATCGTTAATGAATTCAAAAAATTTATTACCTACCACTTCAAGCTGGGTATGATCAGTTGAAATCGAACTCCCTGCGCGAGGCTTTCCTGTGAAAACACATTTGCAAAATCTCCTGGCTCAGGCGCTGCAAGCGCTGCCACCGGCGTTATTGCCCGACGGCCCACTCCCGGCGATTCCGCTGGAGCGCACCCGCGACCGGACGCATGGCGACTTTGCCTCGACCATAGCCCTGGCGCTGGCGAAAACCGCCCGTTGCAAGCCTCGCGAGCTGGCGGAACGCATGGTCGCCGCGTTGCCGGCCTCGGCGCAGGTGGTTAAGGTGGAGATCGCCGGACCGGGCTATATCAACTTCTTCCTCACACCAGTGGCTTATCAGGCGGTCGTCGGCGGCATTCTGGAGCAAGGCGAGCACTTTGGCCGGAGCCCACTCGGCGGCGGGCGGCGGGTGCAGGTGGAATTTGTTTCCGCCAATCCCACCGGACCGTTGCACGTCGGTCATGGTCGTGGCGCGGCGTTTGGCGCGACGGTCGCTAACCTGCTGGAAGCGGTCGGCTACCAGGTTCATCGCGAGTACTACGTCAACGACGCCGGTCGGCAAATGAACATCCTGGCTGCCAGCCTCTGGCTGCGCTATCTGGAGCATTGCGGCGAGAAATTCCGGTTTCCCAGCAACGGCTACCGGGGTGAGTATGTGCGCGACATCGCCGTCAAGCTCTATATCGAGCATGGCGGCGCTTACATGGCGTCGGCACAGCGCCTCTTCGCCGACCTGCCCCAGGATGACATCCGTGATGAAAAAGGCAATGTAGTGACGCCAGGGGATAAGGAAGCGCATATCGACGCCCTGGTGGAACGCGCCCGCAGCCTGCTGGGCGAGCCGCGTTATCGCTATATTTTCGAACTGGGTCTGAACACGATTCTCGACGACATCCGCGACGACCTGGCCGAATTTGGCGTGGTCTATGACGAGTGGTATTCGGAACGCGCCCTGGCGGACACGGGTGCCGTCAACAAAACCCTCCATCGGTTGCGTGACGCCGGCTACCTCTACGAGCAGGAGGGGGCGTTGTGGTTTCGCTCTAGCGCCTTTGGCGACGAGAAAGATCGGGTGGTGGAGCGGGAAAATGGCCAGACCACCTATTTTGCGTCTGACATTGCCTACCACTTGGAAAAATTCGAGCGCGGTTTCGACTGGGTGATCGATGTATGGGGCGCTGACCATCATGGCTACGTGCCCCGGGTCAAGGCTGCCTTGCAAGCGATGGGCGAAGACCCCGACCGGCTGGATATGTTGCTGGTGCAGTTCGCTATCCTCTACCGCAACGGCGAACGGGTGCCCATGTCCACCCGCTCCGGCGAGTTTGTGACCCTGCGCGAACTGCGTCAGGAAGTCGGCAATGACGCTGCCCGGTTTTTCTATGTCGTGCGCAAGAGTGAACAGCATCTGGATTTTGACCTGGATCTGGCCAAATCACAGTCCAAGGATAATCCGGTTTACTATATCCAGTACGCTCATGCCCGGATTAGTAGCGTACTTAAACAGTTACATGACAAGGGATTCTCCCGTGACGAAGCGCGCGGCCTGGCGCATCTGGGGCGGTTGACCGAGTCCCATGAAGAAGCCCTGCTGGTCGCGTTGTCCCGGTATCCGGAGCAGGTGGAAATGGCCGCACTGGCGCATGAACCACACCAACTGGCGCACTATCTGCGCGAGTTGGCTAACGCCTTCCACACCTACTACAACGAACACCGGGTGCTGGTTGACGATGACGCCCTGCGCGACGCCCGGCTGAATCTGAGCCTGGCGACCGGTCAGGTCATCCGCAACGGTCTCGCGTTACTGGGCGTATCAGCGCCGGAGGTCATGTGAGCCTTCGCCGCGATTACAAATCCCGGTCGCCCCGGCAACGCCGCCAGTCGGTGCGTCGGCATGGTCTGCTGGTCGTCACGCTGATCCTGGTGGGCCTGTTCGGTGGCTTACTGGCGTATATCAAGGGTGACCGCACGCTGGAAACACAAGAAAAACTAGTTGCCGCCACGCCGCCTGTTAAGCCTGCTCCACCAGCAACCCCGGCGCTTCCGCCAATACCGACGGTTGCTACTTCGGTACCGCCAGAATCCGAACCCGTGAAACCCAAATATGATTTTTATACCGAATTGCCCAAGCGTCAGGTCGATATTCAGCGGACGGAATCCCACCCGCGCGCTAATTAATGTCAGTCTCAATACATTCAGCGCCATGATGATGACGAAAATAATCACACTTGGACTAAACAGTTTGCCATGAACCTTCCCGATATTGTTCGACTACATCTGGACCAGCAGGATTTTCCCTACCGACTGGTGAACTGCCCATCGGTCGAAAGCCTGGTTCAAGCCGCAGAAAAGTTGGATATTTCTCCGCGACAGATTGCACGCACGGTTTTGCTCGAAGATGCCGCCGGGCAAGTCATGGCCATCCTGCCATGCAGTTATATTCTGGATTTTTCGATCCTTTGCCAAGTGATGGAACGCGATCTTAATCCACTTTATGGTATTCAAACTCATCGTTTTTTTGAAAAAAAAGGCTGCAAGGCCGGTAGCCATCCGCCCTTGCCCGGTGCGTTCGCCATTCCGGCCCTGGCGGACTTCAGCCTGATTGCTGATGACGAAGCGGAGATCTACTTTGACGGCGGCAATGGCGATGTACTGGTCAGTATGCGCGCCGCAGATTTCCGCCAACTGCTGGCGACTGCGCGCTGGGAGCGCTTCGCCGTATCGACTGAAGATCTGGATGCCCAGTTCAGCGACCCACAGGCGATGACCCCGGAAAATCTGACCCATCTCACCCGGCGTTACACACCCAGCCAGTTGCGTGAAGGCATTGAGGCGATCACCGAACTCCCGTTGATGCCGCAAACGGCGCAACTGATTATGGACCTGCGCGCCAAACCGAATGCCACCGTTGAGGATATCCTCAAGATTGTCGAACATGATCCCAGCCTGGCGGCGCAGATCGTGTACTGGGCGCGTTCGCCATTGCATAATTATTTGGGGCCGGTGGATTCGCTGGAGACCGCGATTCAGAAAGTACTGGGGGTTGAAAGCACGCTGAATCTGCTGCTCGGCTCCAGCATGAGCCAAACCTTTCATATTCCGGTCGATGGCCCGGTCGGCCTGGAAAATTTCTGGCGAAGTAGTATCTATTGCGCCTCGCTGGCCAGCGAGTTGGCCAAGTTGTTACCCGAGATTTTGGACATCAAACCGGAACTGGCCTATCTCTGTGGGTTATTGCACGATTTTGGCTATCTGGTGCTGGGGCATATCTTCCCGGCCCGCTTCTTCCTGTTCAACCGCTTCCTGGCCGTCAATCATCATGTGCAACTCAGCGCGGTAGAGCGTTATGTTCTGGGTGTCGAACACTGGCATATTGGCGCCTGGCTGATGCAATCCTGGGCGATGCCTGAGGAAGTGATCGCGGCGGTGCGCTGGCATCACAACGAAGATTGCACGCAACCCCATGCCGAATACTCCAACCTGGTCTTGCTCGCCGATCGTCTGCTGCATCACTTTGGTTTAGGCGAAGATATGAACGGTCGGTTGCCGGCGCTGGCGATGTTCACGCTGGGCATCACCCGTGAGCAGGCGATGGAAGCGATGGCGCGCGTGCAGGCCAGCATGGCGGAACTCGACAGTTTGTCAGCGGTGTTGCGATTGCCCGCAGAGGGGTAGACGCCATCAGGCATCAGGTTTTATCGTAGACAACCGGAGGCAGCTATGTTGATCGTTCAGGTTTTCGTTCATGTTAAACCGGATGGTGTTGACGCCTTCAAGGTCGCCTCGCTGGAAAACGCCCGCCACAGCGTCCAGGAGTCCGGCATCGTTCGTTTCGACGTCATCCAGCAGATTGATGATCCCACCCGCTTTGTGCTGATCGAGATCTACCGCACCGCTGACGCCCCGGCGCTGCATAAGGAAACCGCGCATTACGCAACCTGGCGGGATACGGTCGCCGACATGATGGCGGAACCCCGGAGCAGCGTGAAATACGCCCATCTGTATCCGCAGGATGCCGGTTGGGAGTATCCGGCAACGCCGGATGCCTGATGAACTCGAACTGCAAACGCCCTGGCTGCGGTTAACCGCCAGGGCTTGGGGACTGCTGGAAGGAATGCCCGTTCTCGCGGTGCATGGCTGGCTGGATAATGCCGCCAGTTTCGATGCGCTGGGGCCGCTGTTGCCGGGGGTCCGACTGGTGGCCATCGATTTACCCGGACACGGTCGATCCGGTCATCGTCCGCCAGGCGTCCCGTATCATTTTGTGGATTTCGTTCCTGATGTGGTTGCCGTGCTCGGCCATTCCATGGGCGGCGGCATCGCCAGTTTCATCGCGGCGATTCTGCCGGAGCGAGTGACCCGGCTGGCGATGATTGAAGGGTTGGGGCCGCCGACCAGTCAACCGGCGGATGGTCCGGTCAATCTGCGCAAGTCCATGGTGCAAATGGATGCGCTGCGGTGCAAACGCCCGCCGGTTTATCCCGGTGTGGAAGCCGCGATTCAGGTGCGTTGTCGGGGGAGTGGCTTATCCTGGTCGGCAGCGACGCGCCTGGTTGAACGGGGGTTGCAACCGGTGGGTTCAGGTTTCGTCTGGCGGACGGATCCCCGACTGCGTTTTGTGTCGCCACTCTATCTCAGTGAACCGCAGATTCTGGCGTATATGGAGCGGATTCAAGCGCCAGCGCTGCTGATCTGTGGCGATGCCGGATATCTGGTCAAACGGGCTTATATGCAGGATCGCTATGCCCGCCTTGCCGATCTGACCGTTAAAATCGTGCCCGGCGGTCATCATCCCCATTTGGAAGACCCCGAACCCTGTGCTCGGTTGTTGAGACCGTTTTTTGCTATTGCTGAACCAAAATAGACAACGGTTGCCGCTTCCACCCTCCCCGATAAGCAGGGAGGGCGTCTGAACCGGTCTTCGGGGAGCGCAAGCAATTAAAGCGTAGGGACGCCGTAAGCGTTCAGACCCCGCCCCCCAACCCCCTCCCCATAAATGGAGAGGGGGAGCGCCAACTCGCTGATTCGCAAGACTCCCTCCCCCCT